>NZ_CAAGTW010000005.1:0-217294 GCF_900774285.1 Methanococcoides sp. NM1 | reverse complement strand
GAAGCGGTTACATTGTTAACATAAGGACCTGCTACAGAGATATTGCTGGCAGTAAAGCTGTTATTATACTCGCCAATACCAAGTGAAGCAATAGTACCGATAGGACCTTCCATATCATCAGTTATAATAATATCAGTGAGTGGAACATCACCAGTGTTGCTGACATTATAGGACCAGACAACGGTTGATCCTACTTCAACCTCATAGGAAGAAGGATCAGCGACATCATAACCATCGGTAAGTTTGACAACACTCAAAGAAGGATTAGCAGAGACTTCAGGATCAGAAGTCGGACCAACATTTGGACCACCACTGCTACCACTAGATCTTGTGATACAAATTCCCCTGTCCTTAGAGATGATAGCATCTTCCCATTCCGAGTAGGTGCTCTCATGACGATCATCTGTAGGATCGGGAGCCAGCCCAGGAGAGTTAGTTGAAATGCTTGTAAGACCACTCATTAGCAATGTGATCAAGAGTAGGATACCTAATGGTTTGATTATTGGATGCATACCGAACCGCCACCGTTTATATTATTGTATATTAATGAAGGTATAAAATAAAACCGTATATAAATATATCTATGCATTGGTGTATAATGATAATCATAATGATGCGTTTTATAAGCTTCAAAAAATAGCCAGAACAAAGCAAAACGCATGCATTAACACTGAAATCAAATGAAGAACAAATTAAGGAATACTAATTCACAAAATCAAGATCCGAATCAATATTGAAAAAATAAAAACGATAGAAGAATCAGCAAGTAAATTCCATTTATTTTGAACGCTGAAACGTCTTATTGAATGAGATGCGGCAATTTATCCTGCTATCAGAACATAGGGAGCTTTTTACCTACAACTTTCTCCTTTGCTGCATTATAGACAAGAAGTGCAGTTGCAACATCCTGTATCGCAAGACCTGTAGAATCAAATACCGTTATGTCCGAATCATCCAGCCTTCCGGGTTTTAGCCCTGCGATGACTTCACCAAGCTCGCAGCAGATATTATCGACTTTAATGACCCCACTTGACAAAGGAACATTTATCTCCCCGGAGTGTGATGCTTGGGCAATATCATCCACAACTACCCGGGAACGCACTAATATAGACGCTTCAAGTTCTTCCTTACCTGCAGCATCGGCACCAATTGCATTTATGTGAGTGCCTGGTTTGATCCACTCACGCTTCACAATGGGTTCCCTTACAGGAGTTACAGTAACAAGGATATCGCAATCGCACACATCCTCTATTGATGAACAGACAGTAATACTACAACCTGCTTTACACTCCATCTCCTGCTTAAACTGCTCAGCACGATCTCTATGTGCACTATAGACTTTAACTTCCCCAAGATCGAAAACATTAGCAATAGCAAGTAATTGTGTTCTTGCCTGATTACCTGACCCCACAATTCCCATAATACGGGATTCCGGACGTGCGAGATGTTTTACTGCTATTCCACCTGCTGCACCAGTCCTGATATCCGTCAGATAAGTAGCATCCATAACCGCAAGTGGAGCACCTGTTTCAGTGGAGTTCAGGACAAAAAGTGCCATAACCGTAGGTAGCCCTTTCTGGCGATTATCCGGATGGACATTCACGATCTTAACACCTGCCACATCCTGCTCTTCAAGATATGCAGGCATCGTACGCAGATCACCATTATGACCTTCAAAATACAGATAGGATTTTGGTGGCATCTGAACTTTCGTCCTACCATGCTGCTCAAATGCTTTTTCAACAGCATCCATTGCATCAGATATATTAAGCAACGACCTGACGTCGTTCTGGTCCAGCCATAGAATCTCCAAGATTTATCACCCATTAATAGATGGATAATGGACCGTATAAACTTTCTGGATTACTTTAGCACATCCAACTAGATTTTGCGACATCTTGATGTACTTTTAATATTAGTTATTTATAATGAAACAGATAGGGATCATTGTAACAGATCCTGATGATCCGACAGCTATTGCCTTTGGACAAGCTTGCCAAAAGAACAAGGTTGGTCATCAGATCATGGATCTTCAGAAAGCAGAAGTATCAACCGGGGGTCGAACTGAGTGGCATATAGGAAAGATCGACCCATTGCAATTCGATGCTATCGTTGTAAGGGATGTCGGTGCCGGAGCGTTCGAGGGAGTATCTTTCCGATTCGACATACTCAGACAGCTCGAGGAAGAAGGAGTCCTTGTTGTCAATTCACCCTCTGCAATTCAAAATGCTGCTAACAAATATTATGCATCCTGCCTGCTGTCCAACAAGGGACTACCCATCCCAAAAACAAAGGTTGTTCAGGATACTGAAAGTGCAATAGAAGTACTCGAAGAAATGAAGGATGTCGTAATAAAACCGGTTTTTGGATATAAGGGCATGGGGATCCACAGGATAAAAAACGGCATGATCATACCTGCCAATGGAACAGACCAGAAAAAACTTATTCCGGAACAAATAGATCAACTTCTGGAACAGAAAGGAATGTTATACATACAGGAATTTATCGAGAATCCGGGAAGGGATATTCGTGCATTTGTTGTCAATGGAAAACTCATCGGTGCAATATACAGGACTGCACCGGAAGGATCATGGATCAACAATCTGAGTCAGGGTGGATCCGTATCTCAATGCAAATTATCTACGGAGCAGGAAGAGATCTGCGTAAAAGCTGCCGGATCGATCGGAGCTTTCTTTGCAGGAGTCGACCTTGTAGAAAAGAGAGATACAAGTAACAATAAAGTAGACGAGAGTCTCATATTAGAGGTCAATGGTACACCCTCGGTGGCAGGGATATATAAGGCATGGGGAATTAATGCTGCTGATGATATCATAAGGGATGTTATTAAAGAAATATAACATGATAATTCATATTCATCGGGGAACTTTCAAATGGCAGAATATAAACAGTGTATCGTGATAAGGGATGACCTGAAGCTCTCAAAAGGGAAACTTGCAGTACAGGTAGCCCACGCTGCTGTATCAGCTGCAGAATGGGCTGGCCGCTCCGACCTTGAAAAATGGAAAGAGGGAGGACAGAAGAAAGTGGTCTTAAGGGCAGAGAAACTTCAGGACCTCTTTGAGCTTAAGGAAAAAGCAAGACGTGAAGGGGTAGCTACAGCATTGATCACAGATGCAGGCCTTACCGAGATAGCACCTGGAACGGTAACTGTCCTTGGGATCGGACCGGCAAAAGCGGAAGCTATTGACAAGATCACTGGTTCCTTGAAATTGTTATAAGTCTTATGGGGTGAAGCAATGGTATGTCGTCACTGCCTGTTAATAACCATAATATATTTTCTGATAGTGGTTTCGATAGGAGCATTTGCTATATCCAACATTCCAATTGATTCCCAGGACATACAAGAACTGCCTATATACAACTATTTAACAGCCGACAAGGGCAATTTTGTTATCGATGCCGAAGAACTGACAGTTCCAAAGGTCATTTATGAGAAAGCTGACCGTATCGAAGACAAACCGCATGCCACCTCGACCAGGTCTCCTGCATTGGGGATCGCTACTTCATATTACTACACTAATTTCTATGAGAATAGCCCAGCAACAATAGAAGTCTTTGTTGAGAACCGGGCAGACACACCTATCTTCGTTTATAGCTATGGTGTCGAATTATCTGATGAAAAATTTAAGGGACAGGAAACAGGACATACTATAGAACCCGGCGAAAAAGAAAAGATCGGATTTATCTGTATTGATATTCCTGCAAATGTCGATTCCATGGACGTGAAACTGGGATTTGGGATCCTTGCTAGAACGAGCTCTAACCAATGGTATGATTATGGATTACAGTTTTTGGAAGAGATCAGTCTTGAAGTAATGCCCATAGTGAATGAAACCACTATAGAGTACGTATCTAACGAAGAACCGTTATTCACGATCACAAATGACAAGGTGGACCCAAGAAGTGAAGATGTGCGTGCACTTGCCGCCTCCGGTGCAATGGTATATCCTGGGGAGTATAATATCTATCAGGTATGTTCACTTTTCGAACATGTTAAGAACGAGATCAAATACATGAGCGACCCCAGGGGAGAGGATTATTGGGCTACGCCTGATGAAACACTAAAAGTCTATGCCGGCGATTGCGACGATTCGGCCATCCTGCTTTCATCCCTTATAGAAGCTATTGGCGGAAGCACCCGGATGTACTTTACCGACACTCATGCTTTTACAACTGTATACATAGGAAAAGATGAGGAAGCAAGGGATAACATTGATGCAGTAAAAAAATACAATGGATGTGTTCCCGTGTATTATACAACCGATGAATATGGATCATGGCTGATACTGGACACAACATCCGGCCTTTATGCAGGAGACCTTCCAGCCGGAGCAATGCCAACAGATGATGCCTGGGTCTTTACGAACACAGAAACAGTTAATATAATAGATATTATTCCTGACTGAAGGAGAAAAACATGTACAAAGTCCCACCTGTAGAAGAACAGATAGGTATTGACCTTTATAGCAGCAATACTCCCGGTATAGGAGGAGCCCTTCGAACACAGATAGAGGATTTCATGGTCATTGAGATCACAAACCGTGAAGAAGGGGAAAAAGGAAAATACACTATTGTTGAGCTTACCAAACATAATTGGGAGACACACCATCTAATAAGGGATATTTCCAGGATACTGAGAATCAGCCAGAAACGCATTGGTTTTGCAGGTACCAAGGATAAGAGAGCAGTTACAACGCAAAAGATAAGCTTCTACGATGTCCCCGAGGAAAACATCGAAAAGATCAACCTCAAGGATGTTGAACTAAAGGTCCTCGGAAGATCTAACCGGAGTGTGGAGCTTGGGGACCTTACAGGAAACGAGTTCATTATAACTGCAAGAGATATCGATCTCGAGAAGGATGAACTGGAAAGCAGAATGCAACAGACCACGGAATCCATAAAGGAGCAGGGAGGAGTGCCCAACTTCTTTGGGATACAACGTTTTGGTGCATTCCGACCCATCACACATGTTGTCGGGGAATCCATCGTAAGGGGTGATATCGAAAAAGCAGCGATCGACTATATAGCAGCTGCCTATCCCGATGAGCCGGAAGAAACAAGAGAAGTACGTGAAATGGTCTTTAACAATCGGGATTATGTTGAGGGATTGAAAGGTTACCCATTACAATTGAGGTATGAGCGTGCCATGATGCATCATCTGGTATCTGATCCGGATGATTTTGCCGGAGCCATTGAAACCTTACCAATGAACATCAGGAAAATGTTCGTCCACGCATACCAATCATACATCTACAATACCATTATTTGCCAGCGCATAAAGAAAGGTCTGCCACTTAACAAGGCTGTCGTGGGAGATATTGTCTGCTTTAAGAATAAGGCAGGTCTTCCTGATAATTCCCGTATTGAAAAGGTCACCGAGGACAACATCGATGGCATGAACAATCTTGTCAAAAGGAAAAGGGCGTTTGTGACAGCACCGTTGATCGGTTATGACACGGTAATTGCATCCGGGACACAAGGAGAGATCGAAAGAAATGTGCTGGAAAAGCTGGATGTGCCTCTTGAAGGATTTAAAGTACCTGCCATGGAGAAGATGGGATCCAAAGGTCTTCGACGGGAGATCTTACTTGGAGTGGAACCGCAATATAGCATCAGCGAAGATGAACTGAACGCTGGAAAATACAGCGTTACACTTGATTTTAACCTTCCAAAGGGAAGCTACGCTACAACTGTTCTGAGAGAATATATGAAAGTGGAACCTTCAAGAATGAGCTGATCAGAGAAGGACCAAAAAAAAACAAGATCAAAAATAAGTATAAAATAAAAAAAAGGAAAGGAATGGTTTTTAGATCAGTCCTTTCTTTCCTTGCTCTTTTTAAGCATTGCGTCCATAAATGCCTTGAACGGCGGGGATGGCCTTCCGGGTCTTGACCTGAATTCCGGATGGAACTGGGATGCAAAGTAGAAATCGTTTGCAGGGACCTCTGCGATCTCCATCCTGTTCTTGTTCTTTCCAGAAAAGATCATACCAGCTTCCTCAATACGATCAACATAGTTCGGATTGACCTCATACCTGTGCCTGTGACGCTCGATAATGGTGTTTTCACCATATATCTTCTCTGCAAGTGAACCTTCCTTGAGGATGGCTTCATAGTCACCAAGACGCATTGTTGCACCCATGTCCACTACATTTTCCTGCTCAGGCAGCAGGTCTATAACCGGATAAGGTGTGTCCTCATTGAACTCGCTGCTGTTTGCACCTTCCAGTCCGACTACATTTCTTGCAAACTCGATCACTGCAAGCTGCATACCAAGACAAAGTCCAAGGTAAGGTATGTTGTTCTCCCTTGCAAATTTGATCGAGAGGATCTTGCCTTCAGTACCACGTTCCCCAAATCCGCCCGGAACAAGTATTCCGTCAAAACCAGCCAGATCATCAACACCCTTTGGATCATCATCAAAAGCTTCTGCATCGAACCATGTAATATCGAACTTGCAACCACATCCAATAGCACCGTGTTTAAGAGATTCCACAATGCTTATGTAGGAATCTTCAAGATGAGTATATTTTCCGACAATTGCAACCCTGACATTAGCAGTAGAGTTGTTCATTCTCTGAACCATCGTTTCCCACTTTGTATCTTCCAGAGTGGACTTAAGATCAAGTTTCTTTAAAAGGAAATCACTGAGACCTTCTTTCTCAAACCGGAGTGGGACCTCATAGATGTCCGCGGAATCGTGGGCACTGATGACCGCTTCGACCGGAACATCACAGAAAAGGGCGATCTTGGAACGAGTGCTTTCCATAAGTGCACTTTTGCATCTTGCAACGATCACATGTGGAGTGAGACCCAATTCCCTTAGCTCTTTAACAGAATGCTGTGTGGGTTTTGTTTTCTGGTCACCCTGCGAATCCATAGGCACCAGGGTCACGTGAAGAAATGCAATGTTCTCAGGAGACTCTTCCCTGTACATCTGCCTCAATGCTTCGAGGAATGGCATACTCTCTATATCACCAACAGTACCTCCTACCTCGATGAGACAGACATCCGCACCGCTCTTTGCTGCTATCCTGCGTATGCGGTCCTTTATCTCATTGGTTATGTGAGGAATGATCTGTACAGTTTTGCCAAGATACTCTCCCCTACGCTCTTTGTTTATGACTGCCTCGTAGATCTTACCGGTGGTCAGGTTGTGATCCCTTGTAAGTTCGGTATCAAGGAAACGTTCATAGTTCCCAAGATCGAGATCAACCTCCCCACCGTCCTTCAGAACGTAGACCTCACCGTGCTGATAAGGACTCATGGTACCTGCATCAATATTGATGTAAGGGTCGATCTTTATGGCTGTAACATTGTAACCTTTATTTTTTAGATTTCTGCCGACAGATGCTGTGGTGATCCCTTTCCCCAGACCACTCATAACTCCACCGGTGACGATGATATATTTCATGTGGATTCAACTACCTCATTTATTTTTAAATATTGGAAGCCTCGTTAACAGGTAAGCGATTAAAGATGTGAATACTATGGTAAAAGCTAATGCTGTATAAAAGTCGACCTCAAGTTCAATTTCCATATTGTTGCCTGATACAAGGCGTACAGCTATGTAGATCAGAGCTAAAATAATAATTAATGCCGAAAATAGTACAAGATTACGTACGTCAAATACTTGAATAAAAGACTCGGAGATGCCCGAAAATATATCCGATAAGTACCTTCCGGAATCGGATTCTTTATTTCTGGTTGTAACCGGAGCAGGTGATGACAGACTTTCATCTATATCGATCGGAGCAGGGGCATTTAACTGACCAGACATTCCGATATTGATAGTGAAACTTTCTGTTTTTGAACCATATCCTACCGTTACAAATATCTTGCCTTTGTTCAGGAGGCGCCCGTCAAAGGGAATGCGTGCAATGACAGGTATATATTCCTCATGTGAAACATAGGGATTGTCTTCCAGGAATGTCAGGTTGTCCTGAAGCCCATCGCTGGCAGATAAATGTACATGGGTCGGTGAACCGTAATTTATGATCACGATCTCAAAACTGTGTTCTCCACCGGGGGATAAGGGTATCTCCACTACATCAGATTCAAATTCAATGGAATTTACGCCAAGACGATTTATATGTACCTGTTGCAAGTGTACTCAACCTCGTTTATAGATCATTCCTTTTTTATATCATTCCCTCAGTTCAGGAGGGAGCATGTTAGGGATGCCATCCTCAATAGGGAAATACTCGTTACATTTTGAACAATAGAGTGTTCCAGAGATAATTTCCTTTTCATCTTCTTTTGAGATATTCAGGACAAGATCACCTTTGCATATAGGACATGCCAGAATATCCATGAGATCTTTCTTCATTTACGATCACCAGACAAAAAAGCATTACAATTCATATCAAGGTTTTGGTTTTTCACAAAAACATAATACCTTCATTCAAATAGATTAATCTATCAGTTATTCTCATTATAGGATTATGTTCGATCTGCTTATAAGGGTGCTTGATTTTGCATTCCCTATAATAATTACTATATTCATAGGACTTTTTGGAACGGGCTTCCTTATTGAAATGGGGCTTATGCAAAAGTTCTCAAGGTTCACAGAACCTATTTTCAAGCATACTCACCTTCCACAGGCCTGTGCATCTGCGTTCCTTGTATCACTTGGATCGACCGTTGCGGCGAACAGCATGGTTGTGAAAGTTAAGGACGAAGGATGTCTTGATGAGCGTGAAACAATGCTTTGTGCGATCCTGAACAGCACACCTGCATATATAAGGGAGATATTGACCTACCAGATACCTATTGTGCTACCGGCACTTGGTCCCGTTGTAGGTGGTTTCTATGTAATGGTCTTCATACTCAGTGCCTTTGTGAAGGTCTCTGTTGTTATCATCCTGAGCAGGATCTGGTTCAAGGAGCACACGTGTGCAATACCCAAGCCGGAAAGAACAGAACGCCCACATGTAAAGGATGCTATAGGAAAGGCATTCAAAAGACAGAAACGCCTTTTCACGAAGATAGCCATCATTTACCTGACAATGACAACCTTGGTCTTTGCTTTAAGAGAAAGAGGTGCTTTTGAGATGTTCAACGTCCTCCCACTTGCAGACATCTTCGGCATACCACCTGAAAGTATAATTCCCCTTTCAACGTATGTCGCAAGTCCTATCCTTGGAGTATCACTGCTTGGACCTATGATCAATGATGGAGGAATATCACACCTGCAAGCAATGATAGTACTTATGCTCGGAAGCATGTTCATGCTACCTATATTCAGTGTCAGGGCGATTATTCCACGTTACGTCTCTATTTTCGGACCAAAGATAGGATTGAGGATAGTGGCCTTTTCAACCGGAATGAGCATGCTTATAAGACTCATACTTTTGATCGTATTGTTATCCATAGCAAGAATATGAGTTATGGACCAGAAAGTTGACCAAAAAGAAAGAAAAACGACTGAAATTTAGAGAACTTATCAAAAAGAAGAAAAGAAAGGTCAGTCAGACTGACCTTTAGTGATGTTCACCTAACAGTTCATCCTTATTTTTATAGGCTTCACTGATTTGCTCAAGGCATTTCATGCAGATTTTTTTCCTCTCAAGCTCATAACCTTTTGAGAAGGAAGGGATGTTTATCTCCACATCCTGTAACTGCCCTTCTGCTCCGCAAAGGTCACATTCACCAAATGTTCCTGTTGTTTTGCTTTCGGTAGCCTCGTCATGGGCCTTTTTAGCGTTCTCAAGACAACCGCCACAAAGACCTTTCCATACACCCTCGGGATAGGAGTTCTCGAACTTTGGCGAGAACACTTTTACCGGGCATACTGTTGGAATTGCTACTCCGCAAAGATCACAATCTGCCATTTCACATTCCTCCTGGGATCAAAACGTTTGCGGCTTCCATTGCCATGTTCACAAATGGTTCCGGCCAGAGACCAATTGCCAGTACACCTGCAACAGCAAGGAGCAGTGCAACGACATATGGTGCTGGTTCTGAGATCCTCTCACCCTCTGCTGGCATAGCATACATGTATCTGACAACTCTTGCGTAGTAATACAGTGAAAGTGCGCTGTTAAGAATCGCGATCACTGCAAGCCAGACAAGTCCTGATTCAATCGTTGATGAGAACAGGACAAATTTGCTCATGAAACCTGCTGTCGGTGGGATACCGGCCAATGCGAATACAAAGACGGTCAGACAGAGTGCGGTTATAGGCATTCTCTTACCAAGACCTTTGAAGCTGTCAAGATGGTCAGCTTTCAGTATATCCTTGTTCTCTGATGTTGCCATGTAAACCACAGCAGCTGTTGCAATGAAAGCTCCTGCTTTCATAAAGCCGTGTGACATTGCATAGAGTATACCACCGGTCAATGCCATTGGGGTCATGACCACAAATGCCATTGAAATGTATCCTGCCTGAGCAAGGGATGAGTATGCAAGCATGCGCTTTACACTGGTCTGGGACAGAGCCACGATGTTACCGTAGGTCATTGTGATAACTGCAAGGATAGCAAATGCCATCTGCCAGTCTGCCTGAAGGGCTATCAGACCTGTGATAAAGACCTTGAAAGCTGCAACAAAACCCATCTTCTTGGAACCGGCTGCCAGAAGTGCAGATACCACGGAAGGTGCACCCTGATATGTGTCAGGTGCCCACATGTGGAATGGCACAAGTGCGATCTTGAAACCAAAACCTGCGATCAGCAGTACGAGGGAAAGAATTCCCATTGGACTGCTTGCCAGCAGGCCGATGTTCTGAGCAACTTCAGGAATGTTAGTGGTTCCTGTTGCACCATAAACATATCCGATACCGAGCAGCAGCAGAGCAGCTGAAAGGGATCCGATCATGAAGTACTTCATTGCGGCTTCAGTGGATGCAGGGTTCTTCTTCTCGAAACCTGCAAGACCGTATGTTGCAAGACTTGCAAGCTCGAATGCAACGAAGAGTACCATGAGATCGTTTGCTGATGCTACCATCATCATACCGATGGTTGCGAAGAGCACAAGTACATAGTACTCATCAGCGTGATCGTTGCCGTCAGTGTATTTGATGGATGCTATGGATACGAGTGTCGCAACTGTAAGGAACACGAGCTTGAAGAACTGTGATAGTGCATCGATGCTCAGTGAGTTCGAGAACATGAATGCAGTGGTACCAAAGCTGTTGAGTGTCAACACAAAGGCAACAAGACAACCAAGTGTTGCTATGTATCCGAGTATTTTCTTAGAGTGAGCTGAAAGGAACAATCCTAACAGCAGTACAGTAAGTCCTGTTACCAGGAGCGTTATTTCAGGTGCGAGTAACATTAGATCTGCCATAATCTCACACCCCCATTACAGCCATAAGGCTGACGATCTTTTCTGAATTCGTTATCATCATATCCAGCACCGGACTTGGGTACAGTCCAAAGTACAGTATAAGCAGGGCGATTATTCCCATGGACAGGGTCTGGTAGGACGAGATGTCCACGATCTCACCAAGCTTCTCATTGAAAGTGCCGAACATTGCCCTTTGCAATGCCCACAGGTGATATGCCGCTGTTATCACGATAGCCAGCAGTGCAATGATCACATAGATTGGCACATTAATGAAACTGAATGTCAGCACTAGGAACTCTGCAATGAAACCGGTCAGTCCCGGCAAACCAAGTGATGCCATGAAACCGAGTACCATGATCACTGTGAGCTTTGGCATCTTCTGTGCCAGACCTCCGAGATTGTTGATGATCCTTGTACCTGTTGCAGTCTGGATCACTCCGCATGACATGAACATAATGCTCATGATCAAACCGTGTGAGAACTGCTGGAACATTGCACCGGATACTGAGAGGCTCACAAGACCAGCGCAACCAAGGGTAACGTATCCCATGTGGCTTATACTTGAGTAGGCGATCATTCTCTTCAGGTCCTTCTGTGCAAGTGCAAGGAATGCACCATAGAGAATGCTCACTGCACCAAGAGCTCCCATGATCGTAATCATAAGGCTTGGAGTTGCTGTGAACGGTAACATTGGAAGCATTACCCTGAACAGACCATATCCACCGATCTTAAGCAGTATGAAAAGCACACTGCCTGCTGTTGGTGCCTCGGAATATGCATCCGGTAACCAGGAATGGAATGGAACTACAGGAAGCTTTACAATGAATCCAAAGAGCAGTGCAAGGAATATTGCATCTCTGAGAATTCCGGATTCAAAGAACTGGAACTGGCTGATCAGGTGATCAATGCCCATGTTCGGAGAACCGGTAAGTGCCCATGCGTTGAAGTATAGTCCAAAGATACCCAAAAGCATCACAAGGGATGCAACGTGGGTGTAGATGAAGAATTTAATACCTGCATGCTTCTTGTTGGAGCCACCCCAGATGTTCACCATGAAGAACAATGGTACGAGGGTAAGTTCCCAGAATATGTAGAATACGAAGAAGTCAAGTGATACGAAAACACCAATGACTGCTCCCTGCATTGCAAGCATCAGACCATAGAATCTGTTAGAAGCTGATCTGACATCATCCCATGTATAAATGATCAACAGTGGGATCACTATAGCATTGAGCAGTATAAGAGGCATGGAAACGCCATCAACACCAAGGTGATAGCTGATACCCAGGGATGGGATCCAGTTTGCCATTTCCTCGAACTGCATAGCTGCGGTCGTACTGTCGAATGAGAAATACATGTAGAGGGTCAGGACCAGCGTGATGAGAGTACCCACTAAAGCGGATATCCTTGCCTGTTCCTTTGTTTTTGTTAAGAATGTCACGGCTGAGAACAAAATCGGGATCAGCACGATCAAAGATAATATTGGTAACATTAGAAGACCTCCATGACCAACTTGATCAGTATGACCAGTAGTCCTACACCTGCAACAACTGCTGCTGCATAGTGCTGTATGACACCTGTCTGGAATTTCCTCAGGGAGTCACCTGCCTCAATAAGCAAGGTACTGGTACCATTGACAAGCCAATCCAGCATCTTGTCTGAATAGAACCCTGCGAGTGCTAAGCCCTCATAGATTATCTTTATAGAGAAGATCTCAACAAAGATCTGGTGCTGATAGTACCTGTTGTAGAGCAACTTGTAAACAGGGTTGTTCCTTGAAACAATGCTGCTCATGTCAACTACTCTCCTGTTATAGATCAGATAGGCAATGACAAGACCTGCAACTGCAACGATCAGAGGCATCCAGAGAACAAGAAGTGGTTCATGTCCGTGGTGTGCGAGGTGGTAGCCACCAAGCTCAGCAAGTGCTCCAATATCCAGGTGTTCAAAGTTCTTTTCAATGAAGTGATAGAATGAAGTCCTTGTCAATGCACCGAAGACCACTGCGAACACAGCAAGGATCGCAAGAGGTACTGTCATGGATGAAGGGGACTCGTGTCCACCATAATCTGTCCTTGGTTTCCCTGTAAAGGTCATGAAGATCAACCTGAAGATATACAGGGATGTAAGGAATGCTGCTGAGATAGCAAACAGGTATGGCAACCAGTTTCCGGTAGATTCTGCGAAAAGGTATGCACCCTCGATTATCGGGTCCTTACTCAGGAAACCACTGAAACCGATACTTGTACCAGGAATACCGAAACCTGCTAGCGCAAGTGCTGCAGCTGTCATTGTAGCAAATGTAATAGGCATTACCTTACCGACACCGCCGAGCAGTCTCATGTCATGTGTACCTACAGCGTGGATGACACTTCCTGCACAGAGGAAGAGCAATGCCTTGAAGAATGCGTGGTTGATGAGGTGGAAAATTGAAACTCCAACTGCCTCTGCACCGATTACTGCACCCAGACCAAGACCAAGGACCATGTATCCAAGCTGACTTACTGTTGAATAAGCAAGTACTCTCTTCAAATCGTTCATCACGATACCCATTGTAGCTGCGAACAGTGCGGTGAAAGCACCAAGGTATGCAACGACCATTAATGAATCAGGTGCTGCAATGAACATTGGGAAAGTACGTGCTACGAGATAGACACCAGCTGTAACCATTGTTGCTGCGTGGATAAGAGCGGAAACGGTCGTTGGACCTTCCATTGCATCAGGCAGCCACACATGAAGCGGGAACTGACCTGACTTACCAACTGCACCACCGAAGAACAACAGTGTAACAAGTGTCAGATGACTTACTTCCATACCCAGTACCGTTGAATTGATAGCAACGAGGTCAGGGATCAGTTTGAACATTTCGTTGAACTGAAGGACATATACTCCTTCCGGAAGATTTCCATTGAATACTGTGAATATGTCTGAAAAGAGCAGGACGATACCTGCAAGGAACATAACATCTCCGACTCTGGTGGTCAGGAATGCTTTCTTTGCTGCGGAAGCTGCTCCAGGTTTGTGGAACCAGAATCCGATAAGCAGGTATGAGCTAAGACCTACAAGCTCCCAGCAGATGAACAGCTGAAGGATGTTGTCTGAAAGGATCAGACCAAGCATAGCTGCTGTGAAGAGAGCAGTCTCTGCAAAGTATCTTGGCTTGGCAGGGTCATGTGACATGTAACCCACAGCATAGATGTGGATAAGCAAACTCACAAAACTGACCATTGAGAGCATTACCGCTGCAAGCGGGTCGATCAATATTCCGAGATTGAGTATTGCGAACCAGTGAACTGACTGAGTTACAAAATGCTCAGGATTCTGCAACAGGCCCACAGTGATAGCCAGTGATATCACACATGAAATGGCTATTGCCACGATCGGAATAATTGCACCGCCAGATGGCAATTTCTTCCCAAGGAAGAATGTAAGCACAAAGGCAAGTGCGGGAAGTAGTGGTATTAAAAATGCAAGGTTTTCCATTGCCATTTTTACCACCTCAGTATGTTAAGTTTATCAACATCGATCATATCTCGCATCCTGTAAATTGACATGAGTATCGCAAATCCGACAGCTGCTTCTGCTGCAGCGATTGCAATAGAGAACAGTGCAAATACCTGCCCTGTCATGTCATCGTTGTAACTTGAGAAGGCGACTAGGTTTATGTTTGCGGAGTTTAACATAAGTTCCACACACATAAGCATCCTGATACCGCTCTTCTGTGACATGAATCCATAGAGACCTATGGAGAACACGATAGCTGAAAGACCAAGATACCAGTTTAATGGGATCATCAGTTATCATCTCCTTTTGCCAAATAGATGGCACCTATCAGTGAGGAAAGTAACACTATTGAAAGGATCTCGAATGGTATCACAAAGTCTGTAAAGATAAGGACACCCAATCCTTTGATGTTACTCGGATCAGCGATATTCTGGGGAAGCTGTTCAACAGTTGTCCATCCTGTACCATAAAGTGAAACCAGTACCACTGCGAGGAACAAGCCTGCAATGATCATCCTTGTAAATGCCTTAAGGATGGTCTCGACTGAAGGAACCTCCATATCCAACAACCTTAAGATCTGTCTCTTTGGGTTGAACTGATGGACAATTGAATCCATGATAGTTGGACGTTCATTAGTCATTGTTCTCACTTCCCATATTCTTCTTAGTCAGCATAACTGCGAAGAGTATCAGAACTCCAATTGCTCCGACATACACAAGGATCTGGACAATACCCAGGAACTGTGCATTGAGCATGATGTATACGATAGCCACTGTGAACATCGAGAGAACGAGTGCAAGTGCTGCACGTACTATGTCCCTTGACACTACTGTCAGGATCGCAAATGAGATCAGCACAAGAGCGACAATAGCAAAAATGGCACCTTCAATTATACCTGTCATTTCACTCACCATTCTCCCCTACCGGAACTTCACGTGCCAGCATGTCCGGAGTATACAGTAATTCTTCATGTGTCCATCTGATCACACCTGTTGTGTAGACCTTTGTGCTTGAAAGAGCACCTTGTGGACATTGATCTATACAGAGACCGCAGAACATACAGTGAGCAATATCAATGGCAGGGAACCATCTTGTCTTTTCACTGTCCGGGCTAACCCGTGCCCTTACAATCTTTATCGCACTGTTAGGACAGGAGTTAGCACAAATACCACAGCCTATACATTTACTTTTATCAAGTTTTTGAAGCCCTCTGAACCTGTCAGGCAACTCGGAGGGAACCTCAGGATACCTTCTGGTAATAGGGGGCTTGTAGATGTTTTTAACCGCTCTAACAATATTTTTCAATACCATGGTATCACACTCCCAGATAAATACCCAAGATTATTGCCCATCCGAGGTTCAATAATGATAAGGGAAGAAGTCTTTTCCAGCTAAGGTCAACAACCTGATCGATCCTGAACCTTGGAACTGCCCATCTTAGCATGATGATTGTCAGAATAACAAGAGCAGACTTCAACAGGAAGTACACTGTTGGAAGGAAAATTCCCAGTATCGTGATATTGGTCAGGGCTGCAGGTAAATTCCAGCCGCCGAGGAACAATAATACAACAAGCATTGAACCAAGGATCAGATGGATATATTCAGCAAAGAAACCAAGACCGAATCTCATACCACTATATTCAGTGATCCAACCTGCCACCAGTTCTTCTTCAGACTCGTTCTGGTCGAACGGAAGACGTCCCATATCGGCCATCAAAGCAACGAAGAAGACAAGGAAACCAAGAGGTTGAAGGAATATGAACCAGATCGGGCTCTGTGCCTGTGCGATCTCAACAATGTTCAGTGAACCTACCATGATAGCTATACTTACCATAGTGATCCCGAGTGGAACCTCGTATCCGATCATTCTTGCAAAGTTCCTGAAAGCACCCAGAAGAGAGTACTTGTTGTTTGAACTGTATGCATACATGAACGCACCGATTATAGCGATCGAAGATACCGCTTCAATGTAAAGAAGACTAATATCCATCTCAGTTGCCACGATCGGGTACTCTACGCCATTAACAACAACAGCACCGAATGGGATCGCAACCAGCATCATGAATACAGATCCCATGAGGGCGATAGGTGCAGAAACGAAAAGCAACCTGTCAGCTTTTGAAGGGATCAGATCTTCTTTGGTCATCAATTTGATAGCATCAGCAACAAGCTGGAACAATCCAAAAGGACCTACATATTTAGGACCAAGCCTGAACTGAATATCACCTGATAGTTTACGCTCGAACCATACAACGAGCATTGCACCGCCGAAAACTACGCCGATCATACAGAGGCCAAGTAATGTACGGAGCCAGGGGTTGAATATAATATCAATACTTTCTGCTGACATTGTTATCACCTGTCCGCCTCACTGGTACAACCGTCCATACTACCTGCAATAGCTGCCACATCAGCAACCGTGGTCCCTGTTATGAGTGGAGGCAATGCCTGCATGGTCGGATAGACCGGTCCTCTTATCTTTACACGATGAGGTTTATCTGAGCCATCTGAAACTACATAGAAGCCCATCTCTCCACGTGGATCCTCTACCCTGTGGAACACATCGCCTTCAGGAACCCTCATTACAGGGGTCCTCACGCCATACGGGGAATCCTCATAGAAGAGTGGTCCGCTTGGCATCTGGTCCAGGCACTGTTCTATAATGTACATGGCCTCTAACATCTCATCGAGCCTTACCTCGATACGGGCTGCAATGTCACCATCTGTAGCTGTGCACACCTTGAAATCAAGGTCCTTGTAAACAAGATATGGTTCATCTTTCCTTATATCAAAGGCAACACCTGTTGCACGGAGGGCAGGTCCGGATACACCCAGATCCCTTGCGGTCTTTGCCTCAAGGATACCGACACCGAAACAACGCTGTTTGTAGATCTCATCGTCATTGAACAGTTTTCTGTAGTCAGCGATCTGTTCCCTAAGACCGGCGAAGACGGCAGCAGATCTTTCCTTGAATCCTTCAGGAAGATCGCCACGTACACCGCCGTACTTGAGGAACGTGTGTGTAACACGTGCTCCTGTTACCATGTCCATCAAAGACAGAATATCTTCCCTTTCCTTGATGGTGTACATGAACATTGATACAAAGCCAATGAACTCACCGAACTCACCCATACCAAGCAGGTGGCTCTGAAGTCTTGAGAGCTCCTCGAGGATGACCCTTATATACTGGGACCTTTCCGGAACTTCGATGTCTGCAAGTTTCTCTACAGCACCAACGTATGCTTCTTCGTTGGTCATTGCTGTTAGGTAGCATATCCTATCAACGATAGGAATACCCTGGAGATACGTCTTGCTCTCTAAAATCTTTTCAATACCCTTGTGAATGAAGCCTAACTCGATCTCAGCATCAACTACAGTTTCTCCTCTGAGCCTCAGGTTCAACCTGAAAGGTCCGGGCTGCATTGGGTGCTGTGGTCCGAGGTGGACTATCATTTCTGATGGGCCTACATTTTCATCCATATTTAAGCCTCACACCAAATTTCTGGCAGTCCTGTTCGGGAAGCCTTCATAATCTTTTCTCAAAGGCCAATCCCCTAACAGCTCCTCTGGAAGAACAAGCTGTCTGAGGTCCGGATGGTTGTTGAACTTAACACCGAACAGTTCGTAAGTTTCTCTTTCGTACCAATTAGCATTCCAATAGACAGGAACGATGGACTCGATCTCAGGAGCATCCCTTGGAAGCTTCACCTTAATGGTAAGCAATACAGGATGGTCGTATGAAGCTATATGATAAACAACCACGATCTCGTTCCTTTTAGGATAATCTATTGCAGTTTCGCTTGAAAGATGGTCAAATGCAAGTTCATCTTTCAGGTACTGACAAACGTCTTTGATCATTTCAGGTTCCAGGTAAGCAGAGATCCTTATGTCAGAATCTACCTTTGCGTCCGTAAGGGAGTCCTGGAACTTGTTGACCAATGAATCAATAATGCTTTTTGCATCCATGATATAACCTCAATAATCCGTCCCATGGTCCTTTTTGGCCATGATCTTCTTCTGAAGCTCAAGGAATCCCTGAAGCAGGGCTTCCGGCCTTGGTGGACATCCTGGAATAAAAACATCTATAGGGAACATTTTGTCAATGTTCTGCACTGTGCTGTAGGATTCATAGAAAGGACCGCCACTAATAGAGCAGTCACCCATGCATATTACCCACTTTGGTGCAGCCATCTGTTCCCACAGTTTCTGAAGTGCAGGAAGGTATTTCCTTGTCACGTATCCACTGATGATCATGACATCTGCGTGCCTTGGGGAATTACGTGGGATGATACCGAACCTGTCAGTATCATAGTGAGCACAACCTGTAGCGATCATTTCCACACCACAGCAACCCATTGGCTGAGTCATGAACCATAGGGAGTTCTTTCTACCCCAGTTTATTACATCCTGTGCTTTTGTCTTTTTCAAGAATTCATTAATAGCCATGGAAGTGGTGGTAATAACATCTGGAATCTCTTCCACGTACTCCTCCTGATCCTTGACCGGTACATTATCGTTTAATTCATCCATTTAAGAGCACCCTTCTTCCATAAGTAGGCATATCCAAACAACAAAACGAAAATGAAGATCAACATCTCAACGATCGCTGTTACCATATCGACACCATTGCCTATGTATACCATAGCCCATGGATAAAGGAAAAGAACTTCGATATCGAACACAACGAATGCGATCGCATAAAGATAATACTCAACATTGAACTGTATTCGCGCATCTCCTAACGGATCGGAACCACATTCATAGGTCGCATATTTATTAGGTGATTTGCTTCTGGGGCTTAGCAACTTGACCATGGCCATTGTTGCAGGTGGCATTAGAAGCGAAACAACAAGAAACACAGCAACCGGAATGTAACTATTGATAATATTGCTACTATCGATTATTACTGACATGATGAATCACCTGATGATTACTAATCGTAGATATTACAATCGTAAATATAGTATTCTCTATATAACTATTTCCAAAAAACAGTCATTCATGATAAAACATGACGATATATAGCATAGAAAGTATACAGAATGAAAGACTAAGATAAGTCATCGATATTTCTATTTTGAGTCATAATAAACGATATTTACAACAAATAATAGAAATAATAAACAAAATAATTATAAAATAGTAATTAAAATAAGAATGCTGAGAAGCAGGTAATGACCTGCCCTCTCGATCGTCAGACCAGTTTTGGCGAGAAATATTTCTTAATCATAGCACCACAGTTCGAACAGGAGATAACGAGCCATTCACCAACTTCTTCCGATTCATACTTGTCAAAGATGGATGAGCCGCAACTGGGGCACATATAATGCTCCTTAAAGTAGTAATGATAGAACTGAGGAGTCTTCTCAAGCCAGTCAAGAACTTCATGCATGCGCTCAAAATAACGCTGTTTTGAAGGTGTCTTGCTCTCTTGAATAGCATCATCAGCACGCTCACTGACATCTTTTGTATACTTCTGCGATTTAGAGGTTATCTTCTTGTAATCGCTTACATAGCGGGTAGTATTGTCCAGATAGTGCAGATATCCTTCATGTGCTTTTGGCTTTGAAGCATCCTGCACGGTCTTCATGAAATACTCGCCCATTACATCTTCCATAATATCTGCACATGCAGTACAGATATTATAGCCCTCATATTGCTTATAGTCCTGATCTTCTCCGCAGATCACGCATTTTTCCATATAGGATACCCCCTGCAGCTCTTCTTATTTGACCAGGACAGGCTTCATAGCTTCCCTTGTGAACATGATAGGGAAGATGTTAAGCACACCTAGAAGGTCTCCTGCCCGGACCTTTCCGGTCTCTTGCCCGAAAGCATAAACATATTTGATAGTTCGTGGCTTCTCCACAAGACAATTACCTTCCTTGGAAGATACCTTCAGGACAGAAGCTACCGCATGGTAAGTAAAAGCACACGGAATTGCAAGAGTGTCCGCATCTAATATGACCTCCTGTATAGCGATCTTCTTGTATTCGCCAGCGCGAAGTTCCACATCCTCATCAGCGATCATCATCTCCCACTTTGCACGGGTGGCGATCGTGAATTCATAGGGTGCGGCCTTGAACTTCGTTGAAATCAATTCACCGTCTTTACGAGCTACTACTTGTATCGTTTCCGTGGACATAAAATCACCATAATAGATGTTGGCATTTTAGTATAAATAGATTGTCATTATTGTTAATGAACAATTTGTAGTTGGCACTCCCGGAACTTCAATGATAGCTTCGACCCCCAAGTACCCAAAATAATAATTATAAGATAATATGGCATTTCAATATTAATAATTACTTCAAGATCCTCATATAGAAAAGAGCAGGTTCAAAAATGAAGCGTGTCAATTAATTACTGACACATGAATTGAACAAAATCCTTTTGAGTATTGAAGGACTTAAAAGGACAAAACTCGAGGGAAATTAATGAAAGTCAATGAAAACTGTGTTGGATGTGGCCAGTGCACTGCATTTTGTAAAAAAGATGCGATCATTGTTAAAAGTAAGGCATATATCACAGATAAATGCGTAGAATGCGGGATATGTGCAACATACTGCCCCATGAAAGCAATCGAGGTAGCTGAATGAAGGTCATAGTAATAGGAGCGGGACTTGGCGGTTTGCTAAGCGCGGCTAAATTATCAGGATCAGGATATGAGGTTGAGGTATTCGAACGCTTGCCTGTGACAGGAGGTAGGTTCACCAATATTGATATCAAAGGTTACCAATTGACCACAGGCGCGCTCCACATGATACCACATGGTCCAACCGGACCGTTGGCACAACTCCTCGAGGAAGTGGGCGCAGATGTCACCATCGAGCGCGATGAAGGAATGGCTTTCATGCGTATCTTCGAAGACATTGAGAACAACATTTATGAAGATGTGCCCTTTGGAAAGTTCGGGAAGGTATTCTCACTCTGGAACAGGATCAAGCTTGCGATTTTCATGATAACTACCAGAAAAAATCCCCCAAAGGACTGTTCCTTTGCAGAATGGATTTCCAGGAACTTTAATACACCTCTTGCATATCAAATGGCAGATTCCTTCTGCGGCTGGGCCCTTAGCCTGAAAGCAGCTGATGTTCCTGCAGAAGAAGTATTTGAAATATTTGAGAACCTGTACCGCTACGGTGGCCCCGGAGTACCTATCGGAGGTTGTAAAGCTGTTACTGATGCACTGGCGGATGTCGTCAGGAGCAACGGTGGAACCATGTACACCGATAAAGAGGTATCAGAGATCATCATCAAAGATGGAAAAGCTTCAGGCGTCATTATAGATGGTCAAAAATATCCGGCAGACCTTGTGATCAGCAATATAGGACATAATTTTACACATGACCTTTGTAAAGATGTGAAGATCAACGAAGAACACCAGCAATACCTGGACAGGATAAAAGTAACAAAGCCTTCTGCCGGAGTTAAGATCTGCCTTGCTGCAAATGAGCCACTGATCGGACATGGAGGTGTTCTGTTCACACCCTCGGCCAGACTTGTAAATGGTATTAACGAGGTGACCAACATCGATCCGGATCTGGCACCACAAGGTAAACACCTTGTTATGGCCCACCAGACAACCCAATGGGAAAGGATCCCTTATCTTGAGGATGAGATCGACCTGGGTATCAAGGATGTCGAAGAGATCTTTGCAGGCAAGGACTTCGAAGTGCTCCTTACACAATCATATTATAGTGGCTGGCCCGTCAACAGGTCATCATCAGGTTCAGACATCGGCAATACAACACCTATAGAAGGGCTGTATGTAGTGGGCGATGGTGCAAAAGGCAAGGGCGGAATTGAAGTTGAAGGCGTAGCCCTTGGTGTTAAGAACACCATGGAGCTCATTCTGGACAATTAAAAACTGACAAAAACTCTTTTTGATGGCGGCTTATTGTCCATCATCAATATTTGCCCCCTATATTCAGAAGTGGAACTGTCCCCCACCAACAATTATTTCTTTTTCGCAGAATTTCCAAACCTTTGACCCACTTTACCCCTTCAGGTCTGATCTGCGTCACAAATGTATCTTCGATTAAACTTATGTACTAATTCCTTCATTCATTCACCAATTATGCCCGAATTTGTGACCTTCTCACGCAATGTCTTCATTCCTGTTACGAACATTTGCAGGAACCGTTGCGGATACTGCACATTCAGGCGCGATCCGGACCATCCGGAAGCCCGCCTCATGAGTGTAGAGGAGATAATACCGATCCTGAAAAATGGAAAAGAAGCAGGATGTACTGAAGCGCTTTTTGTTTTTGGAGAATATGCCGAAGAGGTTCCCGAATACAGAAAGGAACTCAAAAAGATGGGGTATTCCAGCACCATCGAGTATGTCACTGAACTTTGTGAACTTGCCATCGAGATAGGACTACTGCCGCATACCAATGCAGGCATTCTTAACCGTCGCGAACTAGAGATGCTAAAACCACTCAACGTTAGCATGGGCCTTATGCTGGAAACCACTGCAGAATTGAAAGCCCACTGCGAATCTCCCGGAAAAGCTCCTTCAAAGCGCATCGAGATGATACGTACTGCCGGTGAACTGCGGATACCTTTCACAACAGGCATACTGGTAGGCATCGGAGAAAGCATAGAGGACAGGAAGCATTCCCTGGAAACTATCGCATCCATCCATAAAGAGTTCGGACATATCCAGGAAGTTATCATCCAGAACTTTATGCCTAAACCGGATACCCCCATGGCCGACCATATTCCACCTACAAAAGAAGAGATGATCCAGACAGTCTCCCTTGCAAGGGAAATCCTGCCGGATGATGTTGCAGTTCAGGTCGCACCAAACCTTATCGAGCCCCATATACTGATACAACATGGAGCTACCGACATTGGAGGAATATCACCCACCACCATCGACTGGATCAATCCCGAAGCTGAATGGCCAAGTGTGGTCGATCTTCAGCAGATGACAGGAGAAATACCCCTGAAAGAAAGATTACCGATCTATCCACATCATATTAAGAAAGGATGGTACAGCAGCAACCTTTCCGACCTTATAGAAACACTTACCGATAAAAACGGATTCAAGAGGAAACAGCAATGATCCCTGAAGATATCGTAGAAAGAGCATACCAGGGCACCACGACCAAAGAAGATGCTCTTAAACTACTGGAAGTGAAACCCTTTGAACTATATGCATTGGCAGACCAGCTAAGATATGAGGCAGTTGGAGATAACGTTACCTATGTTGTCAACCGCAACATCAATTTCACAGACAAATGTATCGGAACATGTGGATTCTGTGCATTCAAGAATAAAAAAGGATACGTGCTCTCACCTGAACAGATCAGGGAAAAAATTGATGAGGCAGTTGCAGCAGGCGCCACAGAGCTGTGCATTCAGGGAGGATTGATGCAGGATGTAAAACTCGACCTGTATCTGGACATTCTCAGGGCAGTTAAAGAAGACCACCACCACATTCATACCCACTGTTTCTCACCAATGGAAGTTTACCATGCCGCCACTTCCAGTGGCCTGACAATTGAAGAAACTCTTGCTGAACTTAAGAAGAATGGATTGAACACCATGCCAGGGACCGCTGCAGAGATACTGGCAGACCGGGTACGCGATATCATCTGTCCTGAAAAGATCACGAAACAGCAGTGGGTAGATATAGTAACATCCGCGCATCAGGCAGGGATCCCCACAACTGCCACGATGATGTACGGACATGTGGAAACATGGGAAGAACGCATTGATCACATACTCACCATCCGTGAGATCCAGAAAAATACCGGGGGTTTCACAGAGTTCGTGCCACTTCCTTTCATGCCCTACAATAACAGGATAGGGGACGAGATGCTTAAAAGTGGTCAGTTCATGACAACAGGAGTGGAAGACCTGAAAGTCTATTCGCTGGCACGTATTTTACTCAATACACATATAGAGAATATCCAGGTAAGCTGGGTAAAGCTTGGAAAGAAGATTGCACAGGTTGCCCTGCTATGCGGTGGCAACGATCTTGGAGGCACGCTAATGGAAGAAAGTATCTCAAGATCAGCAGGAGCATCTAATGGGGAAGTCATCACTGTGGAAGAACTGGAATGGATCATCAGGGCTGCAGAAAGAACGCCGGTTCAGAGAGACACCCTTTACAGGAGCATATTATAATGACCATTCCCAAAGATATCATTGAACGGGCATACAAGGGAACCGCAACAAAAGAAGATGCACTTGCACTTCTGAATGTTAACCCCTTCGAGCTTTACACACTCGCAGATGACCTGCGCAAAGAGGCAGTTGGCGATACAGTGACCTATGTAACCAACCGGAACATCTACATCACCAACATGTGCAAAGGAAACTGCGGATTCTGTGCTTTCCGGGAAGGAGAAGGATACATACTGACCATTGAAGAGATGCTCGAGCAGGTCGGCCAGGCAGAAAAAGCCGGTGCTGTTGAGATCTGCATCCAGGGCGGTTACCTTCCACAACTTGACCTTGAATTCTACAATGATATCGTAAAGAGCATACACACCACTTATCCAGATATGACCATACATGGATTTTCACCAATGGAGATCCACTATGCTTCGTCCCTTTCAAAAACACATCTTGAGGATGCTTTTGCCGAACTGAAAAGGAACGGACTGGGCACACTTACCGGGACATCTGCAGAGATCCTTTCAGACCGTGTACGAAATATCATCTGTGAGGATAAGATAACAACCAACCAGTGGATAGAGACCATTAAGGCATCTCACAGGGTCGGCCTGCGTACCAATGCCACCATTATGTACGGTCATGTGGAAACATGGGAAGAACGGTTCGACCACATACTGACAGTGCGCAATATACAGGAAGAGACCGGAGCGTTCACCGAACTGATAACAATGCCTTTCATGCCTTACAACAACCGTGTTGGCGAGGAGATGCTGAGTTCAGGGAAGTTCATGACCACTGGAATGGATGACCTCAAACTCATAGCTATTGCAAGAGTACTGCTCAACAACCACGTGGACAACCTTCAGGCATGCTGGGTCAAGCTCGGCAAGAAACTTGCACAGGTAGCTTTATCCTGTGGGGCAAATGATCTCGGAGGCACTCTTATGGAAGACCAGATCACCCTGGCATCCGGAGGAGCGAACGGGGAATACTTATCACCGGAAGAGCTGGAATGGATCATCACAAGTGAAGGCCGCAAGCCGATGCGAAGGAATGCATTATACGAGGAAATCTAATATGCGGGCAGTGATCCCATATAAAAAAGAGAATGCCAAATCAAGGCTATCTCCGGTACTTTCACAGAACGAGCGCGAGGAATTCGTCGAACTCATGCTAAGGGATGTGGTCAGCTCATTATGCTCCGCAGGGATAACAGAAATAGACATCCTTACTACCTCCAGCGAAGGAGTGCCTGACGATTTAGATGTGGATCTTATTGTAACCGATCCCGGACTTAATGAATCTATCAACTCATACCTTCAAAATGTTGATGAGCCAACCATGGTCATCATGGCAGATCTGCCCCTTGTGCGAAGCAGTCACATCAAAAAGATAGTATCATACCCCGAAGACGTTGTCATCGTTCCCGGAAAAGGTGGCGGTACGAACATACTGTTCATCCGGCAACCAAAGGAATTTACTGTCAAATACCATGGCTGCAGCTTTATAAGCCATTATGAGATCACAGAAGACCTTGGGAAGAGCATACGGATCTTTGACTCATTCCTTGCAAGCATCGATATCGATGAACCTCATGATATTGTAGAATTACTATTATACGGAAATGGTCTTTCAAAAGAATACGCTGAAAAACGATTTTGTGCCGAAACCGGAAAAGGGCGCGTAACGATATCACCGCTTTCAAAGCTTTCCGGTTTCATCTGAGATCCACTGGAGATATTTTTTCTCACCAGTGACCTCCCATGAAATTATGCATGGAAGATCATAGCTGTGAAGTAATACAACGGTTTCTTTTAATGCATCGAATCTTTCAGAGGTCGTTTTCAATATAAGTGCAACCTCATTATCCTCCACCATTTTATCATTCCACATATAGATGGAATTTATTGGATGGATATTAGCACATGCGGCAAGCCGCCTTGACACCAGCTCTTTTCCAAGCATGCGCGCTTCGTCCATACTTCCGGCTGTAATGTAAACTATAATATGTTGCATAATACAAAATATTGGCAGAGGACATATCTAGATATCGTCTGTTCATCTGCAGACCATGTATAATAGTCAAAATGAAACCTATCAACATAAAGCAATATTAACCTAAATATGCCAATTAGGTAGTATATATTAGTAGCACTTTCCGAAAAAGACATATTTCGTCGTTTTATTAGCTTCCAACAAACAGACACATATAAGAATTTCCATAAGCCAGTGAGCAACTCACGAAACCTATATTATTATCAAAGTAATAATGGTACATCACATCTGACTATCGGTGATAATGAATGAGCATCATTATAAATAAATATAAATGTGGGTACTGCGGTGCATGTGTGGGCGTCTGCCCAACTGGAGCATTAGAGCTCATCGAAACATGGATAGAAGTAGACAGTAAAAAATGTACAAGATGTGGCATCTGCCAGAAGATATGCCCGCTTGGAGCTATCGAGGTGGACAGATGAAAAAGGAATATGATCTTATTGTAATCGGCGCCGGTCCCGGAGGATCCATTGCTGCCAAAACAGCTGCAAAGGAAGGACTTGACGTACTTCTAATAGAGAAAAGACAGGAGATCGGAGATCCGATCAGATGTGCTGAAGGTGTGGGTAAATACAACCTGAAGCAACATATCGAACCCGATCCCAGATGGATATGTGCTGATCTGAAAGGCTCACGTATCTTTTCGCCGGATGGAACTGAGATCGAAATGGCAGAGGAGATCGCCGGCGGAGAGGTTGGATATGTACTTGAACGAAAGATATTCGACCGGGCACTTGCTAATGAAAGTGCTATTGCCGGGGCAGAAGTGATGGTTAAGACCAGGGCCACTGACCTTATAATTGAGAATGAGACCGTCTGCGGGATAAAGCTCATGCATATGGGAGATGAATATGAAGTGCGCTCAAAGATCGTCATCGGTGCTGACGGAATGGAATCAAAGGTCGGACGCTGGGCAGGTATCGACACATCGGTAAAGCCCGCAGACATAGAAACATGTGCACAATATCTGGTATCCAATGCAAATATCGACCAGGAATTCTGTTATTTCTACCTTGGAAATGAGATCGCACCTGCAGGGTATATATGGTTGTTCCCAAAAGGTGGCAACAAAGCCAATGTTGGAATTGGAATACTGGGTAGTAGATCCGGTGAAAATAGACCTATTGATCTTTTGAATGAATTTATTGAAAAGAACATGCCTGATGCAAAGATCATTGAAATGGTCGTAGGAGGAGTTCCGGTATCAGGTACCATAGACAGGACTATCGCCAATGGCCTTATGCTCGTCGGCGATGCTGCCCGACAGTCCGACCCTATCACCGGCGGAGGGATCATTAATGCCATGGATGCAGGAAAGATCGCCGCAGAGATTGCTGTAAAAGCAATAAAGAAAGGAGATTATTCTACAACGACCTTGCAGGAATACGAAGACCTCTGGAGAGAAACAATTGGCAGGGAGATCGACAACAGCCTGATAGTCAAGGAAACGTTTGTCAATTTCACAGATGAGGATCTGAACTCACTTGCTAACTCACTCAAGAACGTTAACTTCACAAGCATGAGCCTTCTGGACCTCTTACTTGCTCTTTTCAAAGCAAACAAAAAACTTCTCTGGAACCTCAGGGGACTCTTTAAGGACATTGTTAAGAACGACGTTGACTTTAAATATAGATCCTGATCCGACCTTTTTAGTCCCATCCTAAAATGGATGGAACAAAATCTTATTTTAAATTATCTTCTCCAGAACTCCGGAGTAAGCATAACTATAACAGTGAACACTTCAAGTCTGCCTATCCACATATTGGCGATCAGCACAAGCTTTCCAATGTCAGGAATAGTACTGAAGTTTGCCATGGGTCCGACAATATTAAAGCCTGGACCTATGTTACCAAGAGTTGCTATGGATGCTGTAATGGAACTGGTAAGGTCCATTCCAAATATGGAAAGGATAGCTGAACTTACCAGAAAGATAAGGAAATAGATCACCACAAATGAGATGATCGCATGCATAATGTCAACTGGAACGCTCTTTCCATTGAATTTGATAGGCCTTACAGCTTTAGGGTGGATCGCTTTGAAAAGCTCACTTCGTGCGTATTTTAGCAAAAGGAGAAGACGTACGACCTTTATACCACCTGCAGTAGAACCAGCACAACCACCAATGAACATCATCGCCAGTAAGACGACCTTCCCCGAATCAGCCCACAGGTTGAAGTCAGTGGTCGCATACCCTGTTGTCGTCAGTATAGAGACAACCTGGAAAACGGCATACCTGAAAGATGTGGGAATCGAATCGGGCGTGTCCCTCCAGAGTATCAATGTCAGAAGGACCGTCGCAAGACCTACGATCACAAAATAGAACTTGAACTCATTGTCCTTTAGAAGGCTTTTTTTATCCGAATATAAGGTCTTGTAATGCAGGGCAAAGTTCGCACCTGCAATGAACATAAAAAGCGTGATGATACCTTCGATGAGAGGACTGTTAAAAGCTGCAACACTGTCTGCATAAGGTGAAAAACCTCCACAAGCCATCGTGGTAAAAGTATGCGTACAGGCATCATAGAAGGACATACCTGCAATGAGCAGTAGAAGAAGCTCCACTACGGAAATAGATACGTAGACAGCCCAGAGTATCTTTGCGGTTTCCCTTATCCTTGGCTTTAGCTGGTCCTCCTTGGGACCCGGGGCCTCAGCACGGAACATCTGACGCCCTGCAACTCCCAGCTTTGGGAGAATTGCAATGAACAACATGATAATCCCCATACCACCAATCCATTGGGTCATACTTCGCCAGAACAGAAGACTTCTTGAATGGGTTTCAATATCTACGAAGACTGTTGCTCCGGTCGTTGTAAAACCTGACATTGATTCGAACAGGGCATTAAGAAACGTTACTCCGTCGAACATATACGGAATAGAACCAAAGAGTGCTGCGGCAAACCATCCAAAAGCAACTATAGCAAAGCCTTCACGTTTCTCCCATTCCCTTTCATCTGATGAGGAATACCTAAATGAAAGTATAGATCCAACGATGGTAGTAAATGAAAACGCGACTGCAAAAGGATATGGGGATTCACCATAATAGAGGGCAACTCCCAGAGGGACCAGCATCATTGGACCAAGAAAACGAAGAAGTGAGCCCAATACGCTAAATACGATCCCGAAGTTCATAAAAACACGCCTATTTTAAGTTACTTGAACAATCTTTCGACATCCTGATGTGCAGAAGGCAATGAGAATATGAGCACACGGTCGCCTTCCTTGATAATATAGTTACCGCGAGGTACGAAAGTATCGCCTTTATGGACCACCATGCTGACAAGTGCACCTTCAGGGAACTTGACGTTCTTCAAAGGTTTTCCAACTACCTTTGACTTGCTTGATGCAGTATATTCAATGATCTCCGCCTTTTCACCCTCGATCATAGTCAGGGCTTCAATGCCTGTACCCATGGTCAGTTTCAATACTTCATTAATGGTGGCTTTCCTTGGACTTACAGCACGATCCACACCTACAAGTTCGAACAGTGGAACATAATCAAGATGATCAGCACGTACAACGACCTTTTTGGCACCAAGCTGCTTTGCAAGCAGAGCACATAACAAGTTCTTTTCATCACTGTCCGTCACAGCGATAACAACATCCATATCCTGAACACCTTCTTCTTTGAGAAGGTTGATGTCCGTTCCATTGCCTTTCAGAACAAGTACTTTTGGAAGTGCTTCAGCAATGAACTCACAACGGTCCATATCCTTTTCGATAATCTTTATAGATACATGACTTTTTTCAATAAGCTTTGCAAGATAGAAACCAACGGTACCTCCACCGATGATCAGCACCCTGCTGACGTTATCCTCATGCCCTGCAAAAAGGCCTCCTACATCAGCCATAGCATCAGATTTCCCGATGACAACAACATGATCAGCACTATGTATCACATCGTCCCCATGAGGAATAATAATGTCTGACTGCCTGTAAATAGCACTAACTATGCAGCAATCAGAAAGATCCAGGTCCTTCATATTCTTGTCCACAAGATCGCTTTCTTCAGATACGACGAATTCCATCATCTTGATCTTGCCATCTGCAAAGACCTCAGCATCAATAGCCGAGGGGATAGAAAGGATCTCGGCAACCTCTGAAGCGAGGGAGAGTTCCGGACAGATCATGACATCAATACCTATCTGTGTGCGGGTTGCAACCGGCCTGTCAATATAATCAGGATTTGTGACCCTTGACATTGTTTTGAATGGTCTGTAAGAAGGAGCCAGCAGTTTGGCTGCTGTACATGCAACAATGTTCACTTCATCTGAACCGGTCACAGCAACAAGAAGATCGGCATCGTTGATCACCTGTCCTAATATGGATATATTGGCACCATTCCCATGAATGACCTGTACATCGAGCTCATCTGCACGTGCACATGCATCCTCATCATTATCAATGACGATAACATCATTGTTGAGATAAAGGGAACTTGCTATATGATACCCTACCTCACCGGCTCCGACGATTATGATTTTCATAAAGATCACACTAACCTATGAAAATAAATTGGAAGTATAAGATATGGTTAATAACCGGTATCTGTGTTAAAGTTTACTCCACAGAAATGACGACCTATAAAAAAATAAGAAATTTCCCCGTCCTGTCATCAGGAATCAACAGGACCGGGAATAGCATTAGAAATAGTAGTTTCAAAAGCGTCTTTCATCTTGTCAAAGAATCCTTTGCCACCTTTTGATCCTTTGGACTTACTACCACTGAGCTTATCGAGCTGTTCCAGCAGACCTTTCTGTTTATCAGTGAGGTTTGTAGGTGTCTCAACAACGATCTTCACAAGCTGGTCACCCTGGCCATGTCCATGAAGATGTGGCATTCCCTTGCCTTTCAGACGTAGTATTGAATGTGTCTGGGTTCCTGCTTTGATCTTCATCTTGACCTTGCCATGAAGCGTCGGGACCATAACTTCAGAGCCAAGAGCTGCCTGAGAGAACGTAATCGGGACCTCATAGACAATATCATCACCTATGCGATCGAACTTCTCATGAGGTTTTATATGGATCACAACATAAAGGTCACCCGATGGTGCACCCGGACTTCCTGCTTCACCCTCTCCGCCGATCTTCAGACGCAGACCGGTATCAGCACCTTTTGGAACTCTTACTTCGATCTTGCGTACTTTCTTCTGCTTACCTGAACCTTTACAGACAGGACACGGAGATTCGATGATCTGACCCCTACCGTGACAATTGTCACATGTAGTAGTGGTCATGAAGTTACCAAGAGGGGTTCTTCGTGAATGGGTCATCTGACCGCTGCCACGACATTTCGGACAGGTGGTCGGACTTGTACCCTCCTTTGCACCCGTACCTCCACAGGTCTCACAGTTCTCTGCCCTTGGAACATTGATCTTCACCGGTTCACCGAAAGCAGCCTGCTCCAGAGTTACGGCCAAGTCATATCTCAGATCAGAACCCCTTGTCGGACCCTGCCTGCGACGACCTCCACCGCCAAAGCCTCCAAAACCACCAAAGCCGCCTCCGAAGATACTGCCAAAGATATCACCAAGGTCTTCGAAACCGCCAAAATCAGCATTCCTGAAAATATCTTCTGTGCTATATCGACCGTCTATACCTGCATGGCCAAACCGATCATACTGTGATCTTTTCTCATCATCGGATAGCACAGCATAAGCTTCGGATATCTCCTTGAACTTCTCTTCAGCACCATCACCCTTGTTCTTGTCAGGATGGAATTTCATCGCAAGTTTGCGATATGCTTTCTTGATATCGGTCTCAGAGGCATCCTTGGCTACACCAAGTATTTCGTAATAATCACGTGTGGTCGACATTAAATCTCCTTCATGGATAAATTAAAGTGCAGATGGGAAGCATCTGCACCTATACAGTCAAGATATTTATTTGTCTTCGTCGACAACCTCATAGTCCGCATCGACAACAGTTTCATCGGATCCGGAGTCTGAAGTGGATGCCCCTGCATCTTCGGAAGCTTCAGCACCTGCAGCTGCTTCCTGCTGTGCCTTCTCGTACATTGCAGCGGAGACCTTGTAAACAGCTTCCTGTAATGCTTCGGTCTTAGCTTTGATAGCTTCGATATCTTCGCCTTCCAGAGCCTCTTTCAGATCAGCCATAGACTTTTCGATCGTGGCCTTCTGTTCGTCGGTTGCGACATCTCCAGCCTCTTTCAGGGTCTTCTCAGAAGCATTGACAAGAGATTCTGCATTGTTCCTGATATCTACCTCTTCCTTACGTGCCTTGTCCTCTTCCGCATGGGATTCAGCATCCTTCACCATTTGATCGATCTCCTCATCGGACAATCCACCAGGTTTCTGGATAGAGATAGACTGTTCTTTACCGGTACCAAGGTCCTTTGCATTCACATGAAGGATACCATTGGAATCAATGTCAAAGCTCACTTCGATCTGTGGCATTCCCCTTGGTGCAGGTGGTATGCCATCCAGTACAAAACGACCAAGTGTCTTATTAGCAGAAGCAATTCCTCGCTCACCCTGCAAGATGTGGATCTCCACAGATGGCTGGCTGTCTGCAGCAGTTGAGAATATCTGGCTCTTCTTTGTAGGAATGGTAGTATTCCTTTCGATCAGCGGTGTTGCAACGCCTCCAAGGGTTTCGATACCAAGTGTCAGAGGAGTAACATCGAGCAACAGAACGTCATGGACCTCTCCACCAAGTACACCTGCCTGAATGGCTGCACCTACTGCAACTGCCTCATCAGGATTGATGTTCTTGTATGGGTCCTTTCCAATGAAATCCTTCACAAGATTATATACCGCAGGGGTTCTGGTAGAACCACCGATAAGAAGCACTCTGTCAATGTCCTTTGGAGTTACTTTTGCATCACTAAGAGCCTGTTTCATGGAAACAAGTGTCTTCTCTACAAGATCTTCGGTCATCTTCTCGAACTGTGCCCTTGTAACATCAATATCAATGTGTTTTGGCTGGCCGTTAGAATCTGCTGTAATGAAAGGCAGGTTCACGTTAGTTGAAGCAACGCCCGAAAGCTCGATCTTTGCCTTCTCAGCAGCATCATTAAGGCGCTGGAGTGCAGCCTTATCATTTGACAGGTCGATACCTTCAGCTTTCTTGAACTCATCGACCAGGAATTCTGTGAGCCTGTGATCAAAGTCATCGCCACCAAGATGTGTGTCTCCACTTGTGGAAAGTACTTCAAAGATACCGTCTCCAAGCTCAAGAACGGATACATCAAAAGTGCCTCCTCCGAGATCGTACACAAGGATCTTGTGGTCGCCTTCCTCTTTGTCAAGACCGTATGCGAGAGATGCAGCTGTAGGTTCGTTGATGATCCTCATTACCTCAAGTCCGGCGATAGTACCGGCATCCTTGGTAGCCTGCCTCTGGGAATCATTGAAGTAAGCAGGTACAGTTATAACAGCCTGTGTGATGGTCTCACCAAGATATGCTTCAGCGTCATCCTTGAGCTTGCGAAGGATCATTGCAGAAACTTCCTGTGGAGTGTAATCCTTATCGTTCAGATTTACTTTATAGTCTCCCTCACCGATGTGACGCTTAATGGAGCTTACACTGTTATCAGGGTTGGCGATCATCTGTCTTTTTGCGACCTGTCCTACAAGCTTTTCCCCTTTCTTGGAAAAACCAACTACTGAAGGAGTGGTCCTTGCGCCCTCTGCGTTAGGGACAACAGTAGGTTTTCCGCCTTCGATAACAGCCATACATGAATTAGTAGTTCCAAGATCAATACCTAATATCTTTCCCATGATAATACCTCACTTGTCTTTGATTATTAAATACTTAATAGCAATTTGGTTTTCTTTATGATATTACTAAAGAGATATACCCTATAATATCAAATGTTAGTTCTCATCCGGATTATCTGCAATTGTTACCATTGCATGACGTATGACCTTCGAGTTCAGTTCATATCCGGGCTTACAGACATCAACAACATGGTTGTCAGGATGTTCTGAGGTCTGGACATGCATCATTGCTTCATGAAGGTGCGGGTCGAATTCTTTACCGGTGCAATCGATCTTTTTCAGGCCTTCCTTTTCAAGGATAGAGACGAATTGTCTGAATACCATCTCAACACCTTCAATAACTGACTGAACGTCATCAGCCTTTTTTGAAGATTCAAGAGCACGCTCAAAGTTATCATATACTTCCAGCATTTCGACCATTATATTTTCCAGAGCGAACTTGCGGAAGTCTTCCTTCTCACGCACACTTCGCTTTCTGAAGTTCTCGAACTCAGCCCTCTGGCGGATCAGTTGTTCTTTAAGTTCTATTATATCAGAATCCGTGGAAGTGCCATCGTTATTTTGGTTATCGGCCCCATTCCCGGCCAGGTTTTCCGACAAATCGTCACCTTTACAGCCAGTACACGAATCCTTCTCTTCTTTAGTTTTAGATTTCTTTCCAGATTTACCTACCATTGATCACGACTCCGCCATAATTTATTAGCGGTATAACATAACAGCAGATGATTGTTTGAAGTTCTATAAATGCGTTACGGTATTGTGTGCATGCTAAACTAAAAAAGAAGAGACCAAAAACAAGCTCCAACAAGCGCCTTTGGTCAAAATAGTTCAGGCATATTCGGCCTGCATCTTATAGGAAAGCAATTTGACAAGCAACATGCTTGCTATCATACAGATCGCAAGTGCTGACACCAGCCGATCCCATCCCAATACACTGAGACCGTCCTTCAGGACAAAATCAACGCCTCCAAAGAACGAAAAGATAGAGATGGTAGCTGCAAGTGACACGACACATCCACCGATAAGCGCACCTATCTGGTCGGCACCCCTCTTCTCAAAAAATACCGAACCTACTATGAAAACCACAGCAAATATCAGCAATATGACAGAAGAAGGCATTGGACTGATGCCACTAGAAAGAATGTTCATGACTCCAATAGCCATACCTATCATAAAAATGGACATGGTACCTGAAACAGCAAGCGCCTGTAAAAAAGGATTATCTGAAATTTCCGCATTCATCCTTTGTATCCCTCGCGTTGTAATTTGTATTGCTGATATATATAGTAATTGTCGAGGACACACAATAAATAAAGAATATATTCAGGCCACCATAATCCACAGTAAATAACAAATAATATGATAGAATCTCACCTTACATGAAAATACTTCTTTCGGAATATGCTGTCAGCACCGGCATGGGTGGAACCTACCTATTAGAAGGTAAAGCAATGCTCCACACCCTGGCATCAAGTTTTTCACGCCTTGGCCATGAGGTGATATACACATCGTCCGGACCATCGATAGAATATGGCAGTTCTGTTGCTTCCAGCGAGGACAGTATCAATGAAATTCTGGAAAAACAGGCAAAAGATGGCGATGCAGCCCTTGTGATCGCACCTGAAGAGCTTTTACCCGGGATCACAGCCATAATCGATGATAACACACTGAACCTCGGCTGCTCCTTTGAGTCAGTAACTATTTGCTCGGATAAACTGGAATGTACCAGAAAACTGGAAGCCGCATCCATTGCGATCCCGGGAACTTATTCTGCTGACCAGGCAATACCAAAAGGTAAACGCTGGATAGTAAAGCCAAGATACGGGTGTGCATCAGAAGATACATTCGTATGCCACGACCCGAAATTGGAAGAAGGTCAGCTCGCAACGGAGTATATCGAAGGAGAACACCTAAGTGTCAGCCTAATCTGTGGAAAGGAGACACTCCCATTAACAGTGAACAAGCAGATGATAGATATCGATCCCGAGAAGGATGAATCTTCTGTTAATTACTGCGGCTGTACGACACCATACCCCACCGACAGGAAGCAGGAGCTTTATGAAACTGCCATCGAGGCAACCAGAATACTTGAATGCAACGGATACACCGGAGTGGACATAATACTGGGAGACAGGCCATATATAATAGACATAAATCCAAGACCCACAACATCCCTTGTGGGTATTACTAAGATAATGGACAGGGAGATAGCAGAACTTCTGATAGCTAATGCTCTTGGGCAACCACTCCCACAGATAAATATTACAGGAAATTACTCGTTCACCAAAGAGGAATTGATATGAGATATATTGGAATAGATATTGGTGGAGCTAATACAAAGGTCTCCTCCTCTGATGGAGAAATCAAAGAACTGCTCTACATCCCTTTATGGAAGGACACCACACTTCCATCAGCCCTTAAGGAGCTATCAAAAAGACTCAAACCCGATGCTCTGGCTGTTGTGATGACAGGAGAACTTGCAGACTGTTTTGCGGACAAGGATGAGGGAATCAGCTTTATTATGAACGCTGTGAACAACGCTTTCGACTGCAAGATCGAATACGTGAACAACAGCGGACACTTCCAGGACAGTACCCGGAACACAAGGGACCTTGCTGCTGCCAATTGGGCTGCATCTGCCCGTCTGATAGGAAAAGAGGTAGGAGATTGTATTTTTGTGGACGTGGGTAGCACCACAAGTGACATAATACCTATCAAAAAAGGCAAACATGTGGCAGGAGATACCGATTTTTCCAGGCTGCTTCGCAGTGAGCTGGTATATGCAGGAACCTTGCGTACGAACCTTGCTGCCCTGCTTAAGACCGTAGAACTGAAGGAAGGAACATGTCGTGTCTCATCCGAGCTTTTTGCCACCACTGCTGATGCATACATGCTTCTTGGGGATATAGAAAGGGACCTGTTCACATGCGAGACCTCGGATGGTGCCGGCAGGGACAGAATCGATTGCATGAGAAGGCTTGCACGTGTCGTATGTGCCGACCTTGCAGAGATCTCTGAAGAAAACCTGCTAATGATAGCAAAAGATGTGAAAGAAACACAGATATCCCTGCTTTGTGAGGCTATATCCACCGTGGCTGAGAAGAACGGGCTTGACACTATTGTCTCCGCCGGACTGGGAGAATTCATGATCGAAGAAGCTGCAATGCGTCTTGGCCTTGATTGCTTCTCCACTTCCGACAAGTGGGGACCGGAGATCTCAAAGGTTTTCCCTGCTTACGCTGCTGCAAAGTTGCTTGAAGAAGAAGAAAATGTGAACTAATATCCTGCGATAAGAAATGAAAGTAGTCCTTAAGATCGGTGGAAGCCTGATAGAACAAGCCGAGGATCTGTTAAAAGCAGTCACGGAACACATTGCCAGCACAGGAAGCAAAGTAAAGATAGTGGTCGTGCCGGGAGGAGGTATCTTTGCCAATGGCATTAGAGAAGCAAGCAGGGCACATTCGATCGGTGATGAGGCTGCCCACTGGATGGCTGTGGCAGCAATGGAACAATATGCATACCTGCTTATGGACAAGAGCAGGGTGCCTTTGATAGATGATACGGATGATGTGCCTGAAGGGATATCCATCCTGCTGCCATACCAATTGCTAAAAACCACTGACGAACTCGAACATTCATGGGATGTCACATCAGACACCATAGCTGCGTGGGTTGCGCATCGAATCGATGCAATACTTGTCAAAGCCACAGATGTTGATGGCGTGCTAAATGAAGGTGAACTTATCGAAGAGATAACTGCTAAAGAGCTTGAGAGCATGGGTGAGACCTGCACTGACCGGATACTACCACATATATTGGACAAATATGGTATGGACTGTGTCATCGTTAACGGAACCTGTCCGGAAAGAGTGGTTGCTGCTATCGAAGGGAAAATGGTAAGGAGTACACACATCAAGGGGAATATTTAAATTACATACCGCGTATGTACAGAAATCGTTATAGCTTATCGCGACACGAACCGTTTCGTTCAAGCATTATACATATTTACAGAATCAAAAGGAGTATTACAATGGCAAAAGTTGAACAATGCACATCATGTGGAGTTCGCCTTGCTGAGAAGGGATACACAAGATTCCCATGCCCAGCATGTGACACCGAGCTTGGAAGATGTACCAAGTGCAGACAACAGAGCAACCCTTACACATGCCCTAAATGCGGCTTTGTAGGACCCTGAGGGACCAATATGGGAGAAGTAGCAGCAACAATGAAGATCATGCCAGCAGGCGTCGAGACCGACCTGGATGACCTGAAGAACAAACTCGAAGCAGCATTGCCAGAAGGTTCATCGATCTATGCATCAGAGACAGAACCAATTGCATTTGGATTAAAGGCACTTAAGGTAGTAGTCCTTGTAGGCGACCTTGAAGGTGGCACAGAACCTGTAGAAGAAGCTTTTGCAGCTGTCGAGGGTGTCGAGAGCGTGCAGGTTACCGAATTGGGCAGACCTGTATAATCGCAAAGAACTTTTTCTGTTCTCTCTTTTTTCTTTTATTTTAATTTGCCTTAATTTCTAGTAATTTCTCTAAATATCATCACGGGCTCGTAGATCAGGGGGAGATCGTTACGTTCGCAACGTAAAGGCCGCGGGTTCAAATCCCGCCGAGTCCATATTGGACCCTCATAACATTTCTGCATTAGCAATTCAATTTCATTTTTTATTCGTAGACCTTTATAGAATCCTTATTAAGAAATAAAGTTACAGCAGGTCAGACCTTAAAGAACATAAATATCCATACGGCATAATAATACAAATACTATATATTCAAGTAAATAATCGCAATTTATTTAAAGTTCGTGTTACTTCATATGTATGGAATAATAACTATTCTTACGAAAGGGAGAATGAAACATGAAGAAAACAATAATTATCGGATCAATTATTGCACTTATCTGCCTTACAGGCCTTTCAAGTGCACATTTTACGATGATATTCCCAAGTGACAGTGAAGATAGTGTATGGGATATCACCCCGGAAGACTACATTGCAGAACTTGGCGATACAAAGACCATCTATGTAATGTGGGGACATCCTTATGAACACATCTCATTTAACATGTCAGACGTACCTGAGATCAAGGTAACAAAACCTGACGGTGCAGTCGAAGTTCTCACTCCGGAAGAAGTCATGATGGACAGCATGGATGAGGAAGGTAACATGGGAACTTTCCTTTCATACAAAGCATCATTCACAGTCGACCAGTATGGCGACACTGTTGTATCAGTCAAGTATGAAGATGCGGACGAAGACATGATCGATTACACCAAAGCAGTAATCCACTGTGGAGAAGAAATGTGGTTCGGCTGGGATTCAATGGTTGACCAGCAGACAGAGATCATCCCATACATGCGCCCATATGGCATGGAAGAAGGATTCGTCTTTGCAGGAAAAGCACTTTACAATGGTGAACCCCTGGCAGACGCCGATGTTGAGGTTGAGATATACCACGACCTTGAAGCAGGAATTGAGATCGTAGAACAAGCAGAAGAACTTTACCCATATGATGCGCCAATGGTATTCACAAGGCTCACAAGATCTAATGCTGACGGAGAGTTCATGTACACTCTCGATGAACCTGGCATCTGGTTCGTTGGTGCTACCATGGAACCTGAAGAAGGACAACCTGTAAGAGGAGTGTTCATAATTCCGGTACTTGAAGAATTCCCTGCAGAAGAGACAGAAATTGCAGTTAGCGAAGAACCTGAAGAAGAAGAAGAAGAAGAAACTACACCAGCCACACCCGGATTTGAATCTGTGTTCGCAGTTGCCGGACTTCTTTCAGCATTGTTTATCGCAGGAAGAAAATTATAAAATGAATTAGGGGGATGAATTCCCCATCAATCTTTTTTTATACTTGATTATCAGTCATCCACATTAAATTAGATAAAACACAAAACTCGTTATAATAAATATTACAAAGGAGAAAACAAGTATGCATATATCTGACGGCGTGCTATCCCCTGCAGTGATAACTGCAGGTTGGGTAATAACGATACTTCTACTCCTTGCAACCCTCTGGTGGAGCAAAAGGGATGTGGACATCGCCGAAGAGATACCAAAGATCTCCGTCATGACAGGAGCTTTCTTTGTGGCATCCCTGATACATGTATCAATTGGACCTACCAGTGTCCACCTTGTCCTCAACGGACTTCTTGGAGTGGTCCTCGGGACCCTCGCATACCCTGCTATCTTCATTGGCCTTGTCCTTCAGGCTTTATTGTTCCAGCATGGCGGCATAACAAGTATTGGCGTCAACGTCATCAATATGGGTATACCTGCACTGATCGCCTACGGGATCTTCAAAAAAGGGTATTCAACAGGTATCAGCCCCTCCATACTTGGAATTATCTGCGGTTCAATGGCAACAATGCTCTCTGCAATAATGCTCGCCATCGTGCTCATATCCACAGGAGAGGAATTCACAGAGGTTGCCTACGCGGCTGCTGCTGCCAACATACCGATAATGATAATCGAAGGAATATTGACAGGATCTGTGGTCACATTCCTTCTAAAGGTCAGGCCTGAACTGCTACCCATCAACAAGGAGAAATAAAAATGGCCAATTATAAGATAATATGGGCACTGGCATTTGCATGTGTTCTTTTAACAGTAATTGCACCTGCTGCATCCGCACACCGCGTCTATGCACAGGAGCAGGTAACTGAGGTACAAATACGATCATGGTATGGAGGCGGAGACCCAATGCCAAATGCCGAAATCAACATTTATGCCATAAAGAACGGCGAGGAAGAGCTTTACATCACAGATATGACCGATGAGGAGGGGCTATACTACTTCGAACCAAAACTTGGTGTTGTAGAATACAGAGTAGTAGTTTCCAAAAGCGGACATCAGAAAGAGATCACTTTCAACGTTGCAGGTTCTGAAGGCTCCGGTGAAGAAGCTGAACTCCCACTCTCAGCAAGAATAATAGCAGGATTTGGGTACCTTGTGGGGCTTGCTGGTTTTGGAATGTACCGGTCAGCGCGCAAAACAAAATAAAGAACAACTACTAAAAAACGATACAGGAGAATAACACATTGGACTACCCCGAAATAGACAGGTATGCTTCAATTGATTCACCCATACATAATTTCGACCCGCGTGCTAAGATCATTACGTTCATGGTAATGATATTCTCCTTTGTTTTTTTGGACAGCATTACAAAAGCCCTTGTTGGCCTGGGGATAGCCAGCCTGATATACATTATAGCAAAACTTCCAAAGGCATTTGTGATACATCGACTGAAAGTTGTTTTCCTGTTCCTGTTCCCCCTACTTATCATCATGCCGCTTACCGTTGACGGACAGGTCATCGCACAGTATCACAGCATAACGATCACACTGGAAGGATTCCAGTACTCCTCTCTGGTCATAATAAGAGCGCTTTCAGCTGTTACACTTGCACTTATAATGCTTGGGACCACACGTTTTGATATCACGATCAAGGCACTCTATATGCTCAAAGTACCGGGAACGCTCATACAAATGTTGATGTTCACTTACAGATACATATTCGTGATAATGGATGAGTTCCAGAGAATGTGGAAAGCCATGGGATCAAAAGGATTCAAACTTAAAGCGAACAGGTATGGGTTATCCGTTCTCGGGAACATGATAGGGATGCTGATCATAAAAAGCTATGACAGGGCACAGCGTGTTTACCAGTCAATGATATCCAAAGGCTATACTGGTAACCCCGGGACAATAGTGAACTTCAAAATGCAAGCAAAGGACTATGCTATCGCCCTGCCCATGATCCTAATTGCACTCTTTATGCATACCTATCACCTGGTGTTATAATGAAAGAAGCGATTTGTGTAAAAGGACTTACATATTCATACCCTGACGGAACCCCTGCACTGGAAGACATTAACATCACCATCAATGAAGGGGAAAAGATAGTGATCATCGGACCAAATGGTGCCGGAAAGACCACTTTCTTCTTACATCTTAATGGGACTCTCAAAAGCCAGGATAACAGGATACTGATAAAAGGAAAAGACATAAACAGAATGAGCAATAGTGAAAGGATCCGAAAAGTAGGGATCGTATTCCAGGATCCCGATGATCAGCTATTCATGCCAACAATATTCGATGATGTTGCTTTCGGACCCATAAACATGGGGATGCCTGAAGAAGAAGTTAAAGAGAGAGTAAAGAAGGCACTTTCAAAAGTCGGACTTGAAGGATTTGAAGAAAGAGTTCCACATAATCTGAGCTACGGACAGAAAAAAAGGGCAGCACTTGCAGCCGTACTTTCAATGGAACCGGAAATACTTATCCTTGATGAACCTACTGCAAACCTCGACCCGAAGAGCAGGGCAGACTTTATCAAAGTAATCAACAACCTGAACAAAGAAGGAATTACTACGATGATAGCTATGCATGATGTTAATGCATTACCCGATCTTGCAGACAGGGTCTATGTGCTCAACAAGGGCATCATTGCTGAAGGTTCACCAATGGAAATATTCTCTGATTGGGACCTGCTGAAAGATAATAACCTCGAGGCTCCGGATATTTTTAAATTCTTCAAGGTTCTGGGATGTTTCGGATACAATTGCGAAGATCTGCCACTCTCACTTGATGAAGCTGTAGAGGTACTTACCAGAACCATTGAAAAAGAGAACGGACATGTGCATCTGCATATCCATGAGCATACACATGCAGAAATAAAGGATGTTATGCACTCATACAACCATCATACAACATGGCATGAGTAAAAAAAATAAAAGCCGGTCACTCATCGCCTATGAAGAAAGATCTTGCGTTCGTAACCGCATCCATTACCATTTCTTCAATATCAAGCTTTTCTTCTTCCCTGACAATTAGATCGAATGCAGCATTGATCTCCGGGCGTGCAGGAACTGCACCACATCCGGATGTCGGCATAATGGAGACATCATAGGTACCAATACGCCTTGCAAGATCAATGATCTCAGTCTTGTCAAGTCCGATCAAAGGATGATAAAGAGGTATTCCAAGGCCGTATATCTCAGCATGCATGTTAGCAGCTGTCTGTGAAGCGACCTGCCCGATGGAAGAGCCAGTAACAATGCCATCAGCGCCTTCTTTTTTCATTATTTCATATGCCATGCGATACATAGTGCGCTTGCACAGAAGGCAGGTGTTCTTCTCATTACATTTTTTAATGAATGTATCAAGATTCTTGCCATGTGGAACATCATACATCTTGATGCGATCTGCAGGAGACCACCTCTGTAACACTTCCACACATTTTCTCGCTCTTTCATGCGCACTTTCCTCAGCAAAAGGCTCATTGTTAGCATAAACAGGTATTATCTTCACACCCCGCCTCATCATAAGCCAGGCTGCTACCGGAGAATCAATGCCTCCAGACATTAGAACGATCATCTTACCCTGAGTCCCAAGAGGTAATCCGCCCACACCTTTCACGATATCAGTGAATACATATGCCCTGTTCTGCCTCATTTCAACGAAGATCTCACGATCAGGATCAGAAAGGTCCACTTTCGGAGTCTTTCCAAGGGATTCCAGGCGACCCCAGACTGCATCTCCACAAAGGCGTCCAATATCAGTGGATGAAAGACCATCTTTACCCGAGCGGCGTGCACGAATACCGAATGATTCGCCATCTTTGATCAGATCAGCACCAATATCGGCACACACCTTTGCCGCGACATCAATATCAGCTTCGACCTTTGCAGCAGACGAAGCGGACACGACTCCAAAAACATCTGCTGCTGCCTTTGCAGCAGCAGGATCATCAGATTCGATAAAAATACGGCCCCATTCCCTGAAGACCCTGGAGAACGATATATTCTCCTGCTTCAGCATGGCTTCAAGGTTACGAACCAGGACCCTTTCGTACAGATTCCTGACACCCGGACTCTTGAGAGCCAATTCGCCATATCTTACAATAACCACGTCGTACATGAGGCATACTTATTCATACATGTTTTTTAAGCTATTTGGTAAAGGCAAAACTGACCAACAAAATCAAAATGCCGAAAACTATAAATATTGATGAGATGATTATATAGGTTTGCCGTCCCACCAGAAATGTGGGGCACAATGTCAATTTCGGCATCAATATGGATATGAGCGTGTTTGGGGAGTGGGAAACTCAACACACCCTTATGGTAATCTTTGTAGATCATATCCTGCGATGTGAAATAATATTTGAAATAGGGGAAGACGTAGCATGAAAACATTACACAAATGTCCAAAATGTAGTTCAAGATTGGAATTGAAAGGGGAAAACATACAGGTTTGCAATGTCTGTAAATACTGGACAGAAGCAGGAACTGCAAGACTTGACTCCATTACAATTCTTGAGTGAGGGGATACCTTGGAAATTACTTTGAAATGCCACCTGTGTGATGTTGACCTGAAGATCATGAGGATTGGCGACAACGCAATGTATTATTGCCAGAAATGTGGAAGAACGACATCCATTGACTCGACCTACAACATTTCTGAACAATCCGCTTATACCGCCTGATGTGAACTGCCTGCAACCTCCCTTAATTTCGTAACATAGGAATAAAGGCTTTCCACATCTTTAATCTCTTTTTTTACCATTGAACTCAAGCGTTCACGCATATACATATCTACATCAATACCAAAATACCGGAGGTCTTCCGAGATCTTTGATGCCAGTAAGTCACCACGACGATCCCAGTCGGTCAGGATTATTACCCTTTTACCAGTATTAACGATCCTTGCAGAAACCTCTGTAAGAGGCCGGTGGGTTGCAAGTTCAATATCCCCATGAAAGCCTAACTTTCTCAAAGAAATGACATCCCTTTTCCCTTCAACAACAATAAGATCACCTTTATTCGAACATTCCAGCATCCCATCAAGAAGTTCCTCGATCCGTTCAAGCTTTCGTTGGTATACAAAAATAGGTGCTTTCAGGTGAGGCCTGCCCACTGGCACATTTCCAGTCTGCTCATGTTCTGACATTAAGATAGAATATTGGAACTTAAACCTAAATAACCATCCCACAAAAATAAGGCTCTGCACACCATACACATCGATAATCTTATATACAAATGTCTATTAAACTTTATACAGATGGTATGATCGACCAGGCCATCAAGGAGTGGTATACATGGTTTGCATCTTTTGTGGAAAGGTTTGTACAGAAGCCGGAGTAGAAGGCGAATATGGGAAAGAGGTTGCTGAAGGTCGCATCGTCGGGCATACTCACATTTGCCTGGATTGTCTGGCAGAGTTAAAAGAGATCCTTGATATTGAAGAAATTGAAAAGAAGCTCGCCGAGACCGAATACGAAATTTTCGAAGAGACCGCCCACTGAAAGACATTAATTACTTAGCATAAATTAATAAAAAGAAGACAGTCCAGGCAGTTTCAACTGTATGGAACTATCAAAAAGTAGTTTATCTTTTAATAAAGAATTCAGTGAATTCATCAGAAATATCGACCCAGCCAACATCGATGCCTTCAACGTTGGAAAGCTCGGGTCCGATACTCAGATTGTCCAATAGCTCAGATATAAGAGATCTTTTACCCTGTGCAATGACCTTTACACGCCCATCAGGCAAATTCTGGGCGTATCCGACCAGACCCAATCTGGTCGCCACCTTCTGGGTAAAGCCCCTGAAATACACACCCTGAACCCTGCCGGAGACATGTATCTCCGCGCAGACATTATCATTATTTTCTGACATATTCACTGCTATAAATATCTTAGAAGAATTTCGGCCTCATGGAAAGCAACTTTGCAAGAGGTAAACTGCGGTATGGCATGTCACCGATCTCGGACAAAACCCGCTCATTGAGCCCCTCAGCAGTCATTTCGACCTTCTTTGGCTTCTTTGGTTCGGACTCAGCACGGATGGTCACGTTGACATTACCACTTTCGACTTCAGAATCGCCGATAACTGCTACGTATGGAACCCATTCCCGACCTGCATCGCGTATCTTCTTACCCACGGTTTCCTCGCGGTCATCAATATCCACACGACACTGAAGAGCATCTGCAATCTCATTGGCAAATTCCATATGCCTTTCAGCAATAGGAATAACACGGACCTGTGTTGGGGACAGCCATACAGGCAAGTTTGGAACCTTACCAGCTTCTGTATCCATTGCTGCCTTTTCAAGGAGGGCATATATACACCTCTCAATTGCCCCGCTTGGGCAGCAGTGGAGAACAACAGGATGCTGCATCTCACCATTGGAATCAGTGTAATTGATATCATAGCGCTCTGCATTCTCCACATCGATCTGCACAGTAGACAATGCACTTGCCTTTGCTGTAGCATCCACGAAATTGAACTCGAACTTAAGGACGAAATAGAAGAACCTTGTATCCCACATTTCCACAAGGACAGGCTTGTCAACCTTTCTTGCAAGGTCCGTGATAAAGTCCTTGTTGCCTTCATAGAAGTCACGTGTAAAACGGATAGCAACTTCAAAGTCACTTACATCAATACCGATCTTGTTCAGCGTATCAATGCACATGCTGTACTGCTCACCGAACTGGGACACAGAACCTTCCATATCCGGACAGAGCGTGTGCATGTCCGGCATTGTGAAAGCACGCAACCTTCGAAGTCCCACGAGCTCACCACGCTGTTCCTTCCTGAAACTGTATCTGGTAAGCTCGATCATCTTAAGAGGAAGATGCCTGTAGGAGATCGTCATATCATGGTTCATCAGGAACTGACCGAAACAGGCAGCAAACCTGAGGAACATGTGACGTTTGTCGGACTCAATAGAATACTGACGTGCAGGGAACCTGTCAAGATACTTCTTCAAAGTAGGATGGTTCATATCATACATCAGTGGGGTTTCTACCTCCATTGCACCGACCTTTGCAGACTCATCGAGAACGAAATTCTCGATAAGTGACTTCATCAACCTTCCCTTTGGATAAAAACGCATATTACCGGAATCAGAACCGGGCTCATAATCTGCGATCTCAAGCCTGCGCATCAGGTCCACATGAGGTGGTGCCTTGTCAATATTCCTGTTCTTGGTAATTTCATAATCCACGAACTTTTTGAGATTATCGTGGCCAGTAAAATCAAAGCCTTCTGCTTCATGAAGCTCACCATCAGGAGTAAGGATACGCCAGTAGGACTTTGCAGTACTCTCTGCTTTCAGTGCTTCAGAAACTACTTCGTCCTTCTTCCCTTCAACTACCACCGCTTCACCACAGGTTGCAGACTCTTCCGGCCTGATAGTACGTGAAAGCTCAGAGAGCGGATGACCTTTACAGCTGATACTGAATGCCTTATACCACCCGAATGGGGCCCTCATGACATTATATTTGCCAGAAAGTTCCTTTTCGATGCTCTTGAGCACAGAGACCGCTACCTTCGGAGATGAAAGGTCGGAGCTCAAGTGTGCATAAGGATAGATCATCACATTTTCAGCTTTTACCTGACCTGCTACCTTCCCTATTTCAGCTACTGCACGCTCAACTACCTGCTGCGGATCAGCCTCATCGAAGCTCTCAACAGCCATGAATGCCGTAAGTGCTTCCTCAAGACGGCCCTGCTTGAAGGACTCCTCGATCTTTTCGGCCACAGGAGTGCTCTTTTTTACATCATATTCAATGTAATCTGAATGGATAAGTAATAACTGCATGATCTCACCGGTTGAATAATCCTGTGCTTTAATTAAACCAATCCTTATTAACCTTTTTCAAGTAAGTGGCTCGGAAACAAAACTTGAATAAAAATTAAAGATGGGTTTACTCTTCTTCTGTCTGTTCTTCTTCAGCTTGCCTTACGTCTACTTGCTCAGCTTCAGCCTTATCCTGACACTCCACATAGACGCGGTAGGCTGCCACCAATGACCCCAGAAGTATCGGGGCTGCAAAGAAACCGGCAATTCCCCCGACAAATGCACCACCAAGGAATGTAACCATAATAAGGAACGGATGAATGTGAGATTTTATACCTGCAAGATATGGACGCAGGAACAATTCAGGTGGTGCATAGATGACGATCGAACATATAACAAAGAATGTCAGAGCACTCTCAAGTCCAAGGTTGAAATAGCGTACAATGGAAAGAACTACCAGTACCATGTAACCGGCAAACATAGGTATCGCAGATGCAACGAAGATAAGGGTTGCCAGCGCAAGCACATGTGACAGACCAAATGCATAGAACACGATAACAGAAAGCGTACTTACTGAAAGTGCAGCATACGCATTGCCAATGAACACACCACTAAGGATCACATCCATGTGATGGACATACCTTTTGACAACATTCTGATCCCCGTCCGGAACGATCCTGAGCATTGAACGGTAGAGCGCATCACCATCTGCAAGAAGGAAAAAGCACATAAAAATAGCGATCAGAAGATTGATCATGAACATAGCGATCCCGCGTGCGTAGGAAACAAATACAAGATTGCCAAGAAGAGGCAGGATAGAGAGAGATGAATCCCATATAGTCTGCTGTATCTGTTCATAGTATGCCTGAGGTATATTGAGATTGCGTACAAAATCGAACAGAGATCCAAGTACAGCAGTTTGATTCTCGGTTATCCAGATTATCTGGTTAGCGATCTCGACAATACCCATACCAAGTATCAGAATAATAGGTGCCACAATGAACATCGTAGCAATGAAAGCACCTAAGTGACGTTTCTTCTTCAATGGCATATAGATAGGACGTGCTATATATGCGAACACAAGGCCAAGCATTATGCCATCAGCAAGCGGCAGTAAGATATAAACGAAAGTGGAAAAAAGTATAACTAAAGCTATGATTACAAGGACCTTCCATCTGGAACCGATCTGCCGGGACAGCTCATTCGATATATCTGTGACCATCAAACACACGTACAGTAATTTTAACGAATAATAATATTATTTAGCATATAATATAACTGTAACACACTATTAATACTTCACTCAAAAGACGTTCTTCTTGCGGACCTTCCATCCAGTTTCAGGATGTCGGAGAGAAGCCTGTCCGAATATTTCAGGACAACACAGGCATCCGTACATCTGCCACAACGTATGCAAGCATCACTTATGAACAACTTCCCCTTTTCGGATCCAAGAGTAATGGCATTCACAGGACAGACCTTCAGGCATATGCCACATTCAGTGCACTTGTTTATGCGCATCAGTTGTTCTGCTGTCCTTTTGAGATATTCCCTGGCATCATCTTCTGTTCTTGCAGTAACCTTGAGACTTCCGGAAGAGAAGAATTTTATCGAATCCCTGCCCGTCCTGACAAGCAACATGCCAAGATCTTCTGAGAGAACTGTGGTCCCAATTATATTCAACACTGCAGCAGCCTCGCTTAAAAGCACTCCACTGACAGCTGCTTCAACGGTGTAACCGCCTTCCCTGCAAGGAGAAAAGCCTGAAGTGAGAATGATAGCAAAATCCTCATCCACCCGGATCTGTTCAGTCCCAATTCCAAGCTCTTTAGCAAGATTTACCATCTTAGGCGGTAACTCCTTCCAGCGCCATAGCCCATGCTTCACATAATCATCCGAAAGACCCCGGGAACGTGACCACTTCAGCAGATAATCATTCCACCTACCATATAGCGATGGATGAATATCACGCAACCTTTCATACTCTGCAGACAATTCCGCAGGACACAGGTAGCAGCCCACCCGCTCAAAGCCTGTATCGTAGAGAGGATTGTACTCCAGCCCGCGCCAGTGTATGTAAAGCCAGACCTCAATAGCACGCCAATCCCTTATCGGAAAGATGTTCAACTGGTAGGGAACAAAGGGATTCTTTTCACTGGCAGCAATATTGGCCCTGGAGAACGACTCATGCTTGCGCTTTCCATCAATCGTCAGGCACACATCACCACTTTCAGTACAACGATCGATTATACTTCCGGCAGGAGCAAGTTTACAGACCTTGCAGCACCAGCGGAAATCTTTTGCAGGAGGACCGAAACTTTCAAGATTGTCCCAGAAAGCATTTCCTGCCTTTGCTTCGATAAGTTCGATACCCCGTTTTTCACAGTAGTCGTGCACGAAATCTACTGTTTCCGGAAACTCTATCCCTGTGTTCAGGAAGAAAGCGTTCACATCCCGGTTCTTAAGAGCACTCAATGTAAGGTCCAGAACCACAAGACTATCCTTTCCTCCACTGAAAGACACATGTACAGGAAGATCGCGGTATTCTTTCTGGTTTGCAATACCCTTGATGGTGTTCATTGCATTCTTCCCAAACTGCCTGAGGTGAGGCAGATTAGCCTTTATCACATCATCCATCACGGATATCCTTTGATTCAGCATCATAGTGTTGGCCAGGATCTTTCTTACCCGAATAACCGGACCTTCGATATGCCCCATGTCATCACTGTTGCACAAAGCAATACCAGAACCAACGAGATTACCTGACACCACAATGACAGGATCGCCTTTTTTGATGTCATTACTAAAGTGCTCCAGCATCTCTGCCTGCACTTTCTTGCCATTAAGATGGGACCTCGTCTTCTTCAGAATAACGGTCCTGCTATCGGTCATTGAATGGAGCAACTGTGCACCAGTTGCAGATGGCTCGAATCGATAAGCCATCACATGCATGTCATAGAACAACACACCTATTTTCAGCCCGTCAACGATCACCTCGTCGGTCTTGTCATCGCCCGGGATCTTATTCAAAAGGACCATATGAAGACCAATGGGATCGCAACCATATTCAGACAACAGCAGATCCCCAAGCACCTCACGCTCATAGGGCGAACAGAAACGTATGTCACCTGAACCTGAAAGTTTCACTTCAAGTATCTCACCATCACATGAATCACATTTTGGTTTGATAAGGGGTACATTACAATCCTTACACCAGAAGATACGAGGATTCTCGTGTCCGGCAGGTTTTCTGAAACCCTTTTTCTGATCCCTGATACCTTTACTAGAAGGACTTTTGTGCATCCGAGAATCGGCCTTTTTTAAGTGCATTGACATAAAAATAGGGCTTGGTGTTCATAAATACTTCCATGAAATATCTATAAGATCGACACTTGAAATATACCAAAATCTACAATTATCGATCGTGACAATGACAGAAATTAAAAAAGAAAATGCAGATCAGTATGACCTGCTGCAAATTTCCTTATTTTGAAAGGTGATCGTTGATGGTCTGTGCAGCCAGTTTGCCTGCACCCATTGCACTGATAACTGTAGCCGCACCAGTCACAGCATCTCCACCTGCACATACACCTTCAAGGGATGTCATACCAGCCTCGTTCACAACAATGGTCCCCCATGAGGTGACCTCGAGACCTTTTGAACCGTCGAAGATTATCGGGTTAGGTGAAGTACCGATCGCAATGATCACAATGTCTGCATCGATCACATGTTCGGAACCTTCCACCGGCACAGGTCGCCTGCGGCCTGATTCATCCGGCTCGCCAAGCTCCATCTTTATACACTCCACACCATTGATGGACATGTTCTCACCCTCAAGGATGCGAACAGGGTTGTTCAGAAGACGGAAGACGATACCCTCTTCCTTCGCGTGCTCGATCTCCTCGCGCCTTGCAGGAAGTTCTTCATCACTGCGCCTGTAAACAATGCTCACCTCATCAGCACCAAGTCTTAAAGCACTGCGCGCTGCATCCATTGCAACATTACCGCCACCTACTACGATGACATGGTTGCCGCACTTGATAGGAGTATCAGATTCAGGGAAACGGTATGCTTTCATCAGGTTCACACGGGTCAGGAACTCATTTGCGGAGTAAACACCATTCAGGTTCTCTCCTTCGATACCCATGAACTTTGGAAGACCTGCACCGGTTCCAAGGAAAACTGCATCAAACTCATCATCGAGCTGGTCAAGTGTCTTTATGCGACCGATCACATAGTTCACCTTAAGGTCTGCACCCAGCTTCATGATGTATTCGACCTCTTCCTTCACAATTGCTTTTGGAAGCCTGAATTCAGGGATACCATAGATCAATACGCCGCCGGCTTCATGCAAAGCTTCAAATATCGTTACAGAATGACCTGCCTTTGCAAGATCTGATGCTGCAGTAAGCCCGGCAGGACCGGAACCTACGATCGCCACTTTCTTGCCGGTTGGTTCGGCAACAACAGGATCTTTAACACCGACCTCGCGCTCACGGTCCGCACAGAATCTTTCAAGACGTCCAATAGAGATAGGTTCGCTCTTCTTGCCGAGGATGCAAAGCTTCTCACACTGCTCTTCCTGAGGGCAGACACGGCCGCATACTGCAGGAAGGGTGTTCGTTTTCTTGATCACACCGATAGCTTCCTGGAAATTGCCTTCTTTCATCTTTGCGACAAAGCCAGGAATGTCAATATTCACAGGGCAGCCTTCCACACACTTTGGTTTTTTGCATTCGAGGCAACGTTCTGCTTCAAGGATAGCCTGCTCTTCGGTGTAACCTAATGCAACCTCATCAAAGTTGTGGATACGCTCATCAGCAGGCTGCTCAGGCATTTCCTGTGTTACTGACATTTGCAATCATCCCCGCAACCTTTTTTGTAATTCTCAAGAGAGTCCATTTCCTCTTTGCGATACAGTGACAGACGGCTCATGAGCATGTTGAAGTCCACATCCTTTGCATTGAACTCAGGACCATCCACACATGCGAACTTGGTCTCACCGGCAATGTTCACACGGCATCCGCCGCACATACCGGTACCATCCACCATGATCGGGTTGAGGCTTACAATGGTCTCCACATCATAAGGATCAGTGACACCTGCAACTGCACGCATCATAATAGGAGGACCAATAGCTACTATCCTGTCTATCTTCTCATCACCATCGAGAAGTTCCTTGACAAGGTCTGTAACAAAACCGTGGTGACCTTTAGAACCATCGTCCGTTGCCACAAGAAGTTCGTCACTTACAGCCATCATTTCATCTTCAAGGATAAGCAGGCTCTCATTGCGTGCGCCAATTATGGAGATCACCTTGTTGCCGATCTCGCGGTATGCCCTGGCCTGAGGATAAACAGGAGCAATTCCAACCCCTCCACCTACAAGAACTACAGTGCCGATCTTCTCGATCTCGGATGCTTTTCCTAAAGGACCTACGAAGTCCTGAAGCTCATCCCCTGCAGCCATCTTAGCGAGCTGTTTTGTTGTTTTGCCCATTTCCTGGAAGATAATGGTAACAAAACCCCCGGCTACATCATAATCTGCAATTGTCAGAGGGATCCTTTCACCCTCTTCATCAATACGAAGAATAATGAACTGACCGGGCTTTGCAGCCGCAGCCACATCAGGAGCCTCGATGTTCATCAGGTGCACATCCGGCACCAACTGACGTTTCTCTACTATTTTGTATGCCATTAGATCACTTTCATAATACAATAGGAAGTACGCGTACTTTTCACCAATATATTAATGTTATCCAAGAAATATTCATCTTATTTTAGGTTTTCTGTCCAAAACCGAAAACATCACCAGAAGGCGTGTTCTTGAGAGAATTACAAGATGAGCTGGAGCTAGCTAACAGTCATCTAAAGTTAATAAACTTTTGTAAAAATTAGAAATTTTTACCGGCATAATTTGCCGGTAAAATTGTACGCCCGAACCGGGATTCGAACCCGGGTCGGAGCCTCGACAGGGCTCCATGATAGGCCTCTACACTATTCGGACATTGCGTTTGATTGCTGTTGTGAGCACACCCTAATACGCTGCCAGGTATATAAACCTTTTGTATCATTAGGATGTTTAGTCCCGCCTCCCAGACTCGAACCGGGGACATCGCGGTGCCTGCGCGGTATGTGCGACAAGTCGCATGAACCATACTACAGCCGCGCACTCTACCACTGAGTTAAGGCGGGCCTCCACTAAATACAGCATCCATTACACCCCACCACTGTGAGATGCAACCCCTCCATATCCATAATGATACTTATTCTTTTCGCCGCCTGAGCAAAAACAAAGCAAAGAATGGGGTAAATAGCAATGAAAATTACCAAAAAAGAGTGTTAAGTACAAAAGAAAGAATGCAAAATACAAAAAATGAAAAGAAATGGCAGTTATAAAGCCTGTTCCCAGTAACTGCCCACTTGCAAAAGACTTATCCAGTCCTTCTCAGAAAGTCATGACGTCGCCGTTGACGACCATATCAGTGATCTTTGTGATGTTCTCAAGCCAGTCATCAATGACAACTTCTGCCTCAGACCTTATGTTAGCGAAGTTTGCACCTTCTTCAGGGATAATACGGGCATTTGCCACTAATGGCTGGTCAATAGGCTGCCCTATCTGAGAGAGCAACTTCACATGAACATCGCTGATCTCATCCACTGCACTTACGACATCCCTTGCCATCTGTGTGGACAGGATGTTATAGATCTTACCAATGTGATTGATAGGATTCTTACCACTTGTTGCTTCCATGCTCATTGGCCTGTTTGGAGTGATAAGACCATTAGAACGGTTTCCACGTCCCACTGAACCATCATCACCCATCTCTGCAGATGTTCCTGTAACGGTAAGGAAAACACGATCGCATCCACCTTCAACGTCATCCGCAGTATTGATGCGGGCGAATACATTCCTTTCAGTATACTTGGTAGCAAGGTCCAGAACATACTCGGTCATCTCTTCCTTTGCACTGATATAGTGGTCCATGTCATCAATATGCTTGCCCACCATACCACAGCAGATGGTAAGGGAAATATCGTCTTTGTCCCTCAGGCCCATTACCTTGATATCCTCTCCGATGCCCGGGATCTTCTTCCTTTTGAGATCTGTAAGAAGCTGCCTCTCGGTATTGTAAACGATCTGCTCAAGTTCTGAAAATGGAGCATGCCCTACACCAAATGATGTGTCGTTTGCCATAGGCACGTGGTCCCTCTGGAAAACGTCCCTGAGATCAGAAGAACCGGTGCCAAGCTTACAGTCGATGATCATGTCGCGCTCCATATCCATATCAACGATAGTGTTTCGGACATAGTCACGTGCGGCTTCAAGAGCAACTGCCTCAACGGGGATCTCCATACCATCGAATGTCTTGGTTGCTCTTCCTACAAGGAGAGTATAGATCGGCTTGGTAACCTCCCCACCACCGAACTGAGGGTTGGCCCTTCCTGCAACGATCTGGGTCTCATCGGTGTTGTGGTGAAGGACTGCGCCACACTTGTCGATGTATTCTTTACAGAGGGCACGGCTTACAGCCTCTGCCAGACCGTCACTGATACTGTCCGGATGGCCCATACCTTTTCTCTCTACAAGCTCGATTTCCTGCTTCTCGATGGGGGTCTCGTGAAGGTGTTCAACTTTGATATTTCGCATCATTTTTAGCCTCTATTAATAAGTTTAAGACGAACAAGATTGAGATCCATATAAATTGAATGGTCTTTGGAATTAGCCTATAAGATGAATAAATTATATAAAATCGTTACTACTCAAGTTTCATTTAATTACCCCCAGTTATAAAGTCGCACATATACAAGAATTATAACAAATGAAAGAACCAAGAAAGGAAGAAAGGAAGAAAGGAACTCAGGACCATCCATGCAATACTTATAAAGGATAAATGTATTTCAGAACATAATTCCAAAAAAGTTAGACTAATCATCGGCCATCAAAACACCGATCGTTCTGATCTTCAGAAGGACTTCAAATGATACGCATTGCAATACCCAACAAAGGAAGATTACACGACCCCACAGTAGAGCTGTTCAAAGAAGCAGGCCTTCCGGTACTCGGAGGATCTAACAGAAAACTGTTCGCAAAGACCACAGACCCGGAGATAACATTCCTTTTCGCAAGGGCTGCAGACATCCCCGAATATGTACAGGATGGTGCCGCAGACGTAGGTATCACCGGACTTGACCTCATATCAGAGACAGATTCCGATGTCGAGATCCTGCTTGATCTGAAATATGGAGGAGCAGACCTTGTACTCGCGGTTCCGGAAGATTCGGAGATCGCATCTTCAAAGGACCTCGAAGGTATGCGGGTCGCAACTGAGTTCCCTGTGATCACAGCCAGATATTTTGAGAACATGGGAGTAAATATAGATATTGTAAAGGTTAGCGGCGCCTGTGAAATGACACCACATGTCGGCATCGCAGATGCAATTGTGGATATTTCAAGTTCCGGAACCACACTAACCATGAATCATCTGAAGATGATCGAAAAAGTATTTACTTCATCCATCTACCTCATAGCCAACCATAAGACACTGGAAGCAGAGGAGAAGATCCAGCACATCAAAACAGCTCTTGAAAGCGTTCTCCATGCCAAGCAAAAGAGATACCTCATGATGAATGTGCCTTCTGACAAACTTGATACCGTAAAAGAAGAACTTCCGGGACTTGCCGGTCCCACGGTGATGAAAGTGGAATCCAAGAAGGACATTATGGCAGTCCATGCCGTAGTCGATGCCGACATAATATTTGCCACCATAACCCGGCTCAAGAAGGCAGGTGCATTTGACATACTGGTCGTGCCTATTGAGAGAATGATCCCCTGATGAGGTTACAAGATGAGCTTTGAAGTTATCCCCGCAGTTGATATGAAAGGTGGAAAATGTGTCCAGCTTGTCCAGGGTGTCCCTGGAAGCGAGATGGTTTCCCTTGATGACCCCGTACAAGTTGCTCTTGATTGGGTATCACAGGGAGCAAAGACACTGCACCTTATCGACCTTGACGGTGCGATCGAAGGAACTCGCACAAATGCACCCATCATCAGGAACATCGTGGAAAAATGCAAGCCTCAGGGGATCTATATACAGGTTGGCGGAGGCATACGTTCCTTTGAGGACGCTGCTGCACTACTTGAGATCGGTGTTGACAGGGTTATCCTTAGCACTGCTGCATTAAAGGATCCTGAACTTATCAACAGGCTTTCCAATGAATTTGGAAGTGATCGCATCAATGTGGCTCTGGATTCAAAGAACGGAAAGATCTCAATTGAAGGCTGGACAAAAGAATCCGAACATACAGCAGTTGAGATGGGATCCATGTTCGAAGATAAGGGAGCAGGCACTATACTGTTCACCAACATCGACACAGAAGGGCTTTTGAGCGGAGTTGACCCAAAACCTACTGAAGAGCTTGTAAATGCAGTTAATATACCAGTGATCGCATCTGGCGGGGTCACAACACTTGAGGACATAGCAACCCTCAAAGATACAGGAGCCAGTGGAGTTGTTGTCGGAAGTGCCCTCTACAAGAAAAAGTTCACATTGACGGAAGCAATAAATACGATCACTGATGAAGTTTAAGCACAGATCGGCAAGAGGAACAGTATGAGAAATGCAAAGATCACACGAAAGACGAAAGAGACGGACATTCGCATGGAACTTGTCCTTGATGGCACAGGGTCATCAGAGATCAATACAGGAATCGGGTTCTTTGACCACATGCTCACATCCTTTGCAAGGCATGGAAACTTTGATCTGAAGATCGACGCAACCGGTGATCTGATAGTTGATGAGCACCACCTCATAGAAGATACTGCCATTGTTCTGGGCCAGGCGATCGCAAAAACACTCGGTGATAAGAACGGGATCGCAAGATTCGGAGAGGCACGCATACCCATGGATGAAGCCCTGGCAGATGTGGTCCTTGACCTGGGCGGACGAAGTTACCTTGTGATGGATGCTGATTTTGGATCACCATGTGTGGGTGAGATGAATACACAGCTGGTCAGGCATTTCTTTGAGTCTTTAACAGAGAATGCAAAAATGAACTTGCATGCAACTGTTGCAGGCTACAATGATCACCATAAGATAGAGGCACTTTTCAAAGCCTTCGCCTATGCACTACGCCGTGCAGTAAAAATAGAAGGCGAAGGTATCAAAAGTACAAAGGGCGTGCTTTAAAGTTTAATTGTAAAACATAATTTCCGGGTAAGCCCTGAAGAACAGAGGCTTACTGGAACTTTTCTTTTAACTTTCTATAGAACTCCTGTTCAATACCATCGGACCTTCTTGAAAGTCTTTCAACTATGAGCTCAGGGGTGCTCTTTGCCACATAATTATACCTTGGAGTCCTCTCCACGATCAAATTAAGGTCTTTATCAAGACCACTTGCTTCAATTCCATCAACACGCACATGGCATTTTGTATTCTCAAGAATAAGCTCCGATAGATGGGATACGAATATAGAGGTACTATTGCTGTTCTCTGAAAGGACCTCAAGAATACCGCCTATTATCTTTGCAGAAGCACCCGGCTCAGTAATGGATTCAAGTTCATCTGCAAGCACGATCTTGGGAGAATCGTTAGCTACTACCGAAAAATCAACAAGTGTGGTTTCAAATGCACCTGCATCCAGTGTTCCCTTGGATTTTCCGAAATAATAGAAACCTTCTGTCAGGCCGATCTCAAGATACTTTGCAGGAGTCGGGAAACCCATATGAGCCAGAATTATGCATTGTGCTACCAACTCGAGCATAGACGTCTTTCCACCGGAATTCACACCACTCAATAATACAACACCGCTTTTGTTCCCATCGGGATCACGTGTGGTCCCACCAACGGAATAATCGATAGGAACTACCGAACCATGCCGTGTTTTTATGAAAAGGTTCGTAGCTTCTTCAAAGGCAATACCGGAACTTTCGATCAATTCCGGCATCTGGAGATCGAACTCCCTGGCAAAACAACCTATGGAAAAACCAACATCGAAATCCAGGGCTTCACGCACCATTTTTTGTGCAATATCATGATAAGTTGAAAGTGCCTTTGCAATATTGCGTTTGTGTTGGACTTTCTTCCTCTTGATCTGGTTGGATATCTGCTGCTTAAAGGCATAAAGGTGTTCCTGCTGCACTTCCAGCGGATGTGATATCTCATCCGGGAAGAAAGATTCCAGAAGCAGTAACTCACCTTTCTCAAGACAAAGTTCATTTGCAAGCCTTCCCTTTGCCTCCTTTACAACAGAATTATAGGAATGATAAAGCTCCTTTTCAAGCAGGTCCTTTATCTCTATTTTACCATTCATGACCTTCAGCATATCCTGGCCGCTGAGCGTAAGTTTGCTTTGTTCAAGGCAGGAATTAAGGGTCGAGTTTGCATCGGATATTACTTTCGAAACACACTCGTCCACCTGATCAGATATCAGAACAAGGCGATCGATCGCAGCATCCGACCCGGATTTTACATCCCCGCTACTATCAATAAGAGAAAGTGTGCTTTTGAGATCCTCAAGATCATTGCCCCCGATTTCTTCCACAAAACCGATCCCTGATGTACGCAACATCTGCGTCATGAGGATAGTGCTCTCCAGGGAACCAAGATTCTTTGCGAAGAATGCGATCTCAAGCTCCGGCACCATATACCACATATCAACTTTCTGAATATCTATCAGAAATTCAGGATCAATGTCTTCAGGGAGATCGAAAAGCATGCACTTGTCATCTGCTGCTACAACATGTGAATAACCTCTTGCGACATCCACAAATTCCCCGCCCCCCCTGACAAGCTGGACATCCATCAGATCACCATATATCTGCTTTGCGACCTCATACTGTTTGCTCTCGGTCGTCAGTATGGCCCGATCACGTATCTTTGGGATAGCATATTTGCATTCGAGGGTCTTGATGCATGACAACAGGGAAACAAGATCCTGATTATCCCCCATTATACGAGCTGTTTCCATATAACCCGCTGTAGCATTGCGTACTTCCTCGATCTTATCCCTTTTGCTTTCCGGATAGGGGATATAGACATGCAGCTTATCCTTTGCATACCTTGTATGACTGAACTGCTTAATGATATCAAGAAGACGTTCATAGATATCAACACCCTCTTTCGTCTTTAGAAAATCATTCATGGTAACCCCTTCGAGCTGCGCCCGAACCTCATGGACAAGAGAGATAGCATAACGCTGACCGACACCTTCAACTTCGGATATCCCTGCAATGTCCCCACCCAGAATAGCTTCAAGAGCAGCATCTTCACTGCCAAAATGCTCTTCAAACCTCTTTGCCATCTTCTCCCCTATACGTGGAATATCCTGTAGACCTTTCATAATTTCACCTTGTAGCCCATCGATCATGCAAAACTGTCAAGCCTGCAATTTGCTATACCTCTCTCCACCTTGTATCGATCCCTTTTCGCCATCTTGCTCATGGAAGCCGAGAACTTTGGCTGCATCTTCTTTGCAAGACCGATATTTCGACGTGATTCTATCATCTGTGAATCATAATAGATATCCCACAGATCATCAACATCATCAGATCCCGATGTTGACTGGAGACTTTCAATAAAAGCTGCCGTTATCTTTGCAAAACGATCAAGTCCTATAAGATCACCATTGCCCACCCATGCCGTTGAATTCACTATAACAGCAACAGGAACATCGGGATTTTTCCTTGCCAGCCAACCGCAAAAAAGCTCGCCTATATCATGTGGTGAATCGATCACAACAGACAGTATCCCACCTTTGAGATCCGGTCGTGAGAACATGCATAGTCGTTCATATGCCCTTGATACATCGCGCATGTAATTGTAGTACCTTTTTGCAAGCCTCCCCTTCCCGGAATAAAGTTGATCAGTATCCCCATTGCATGAAACGATCAACTGTACCAGCTCAACCGGGTCACAGTCCTTGTGCCTGAGAAGAAGGTCCACATAACGTATGGGATTCGGATCGAAACGTGCCATTCGTGCTTTTCGCTTGCCAAAGACCTCTTTTGAAAGTGATTCGGCCCTTCCGTAAGGGGTGAACCCTAATATCTTGACTTGCCTATTAGAACCTGAAAAACTAAGTTTGCGATCAAGTTCCTGTACATCCTTTGCAAAAACCAGTTCAGCATCAGGATTTTCCCTGAAACAGGAGCATGCAAGCAGGATGCCGTCCACAGTAGGACTGAAACCTATTATCATGAACATGCCCCCATGAAAGATGCCAGATTTGCCTGCCTTGATCCGTTTATCGATATGTAGGGCCGTGCATGGGTTACAACAACACCCATACGTGCGAGTTCCTGCTCAGAGGCTATGGGACGCGTACGTATGATCCTGTTTGCACTTATCGGACCGATACCGGGTACCAAAAGCAGATCGGACATATCCGCAGAATTGATATCCACCGGGAATCGGTCAGGTTGTGATTGCGCGAGCATTACTTTAGGATCATAATTACCAAGAAAACCATGTTCATCATAGACATCATCGAAATCATTTGCCTTCAACCCATAATCCTTCAGCAGGAAAGACATCTGATACAATCTCTGCTCACGCCATTTTGGAGAAGGTATACCATCCTCTAACGGAGTATCAGGAACCGGGTCGAAACTCATAAAATACGGCCTCCTAAGTTCGTATTTGTCCATGAACTTATCAACGGTCCTCACAATTTCCTTATCAGATTCTGACACTGCACCAACTACGAACTGAGTATCGTTAGCTCCGACAAGCCGACCCATTCCTCCATACTCACTCCTCTTCTTCTGGATGAGGTCCTTTGTCCATTTGAGTCTCTGGAGAACATCGTTCTTGTAATCGAAATTCGGACATATCTCCGAATAGTTCACTGAATTTGTGGTCTCTGCATTTACACCGAACTTGTTTGCATGTTCGGCTATCTGCTCAAGTAAGTATTTAGGAGTGCCTGGCATCACCCGTATGTTGATGTAACCCTTGAACCCCTGCCCTCTCAAAAGCTCAACAACTTCCAATTGCTTCTGTGAGGTCTGCTCGGCATCACCCATTATGCCGGAAGAAAGGAACAAACCCTCGATAGCATTCCTTCTGTAAAAGGACCAGGTGATCTTTGCGATCTCCTCGGGATCAAGTGTTGCCCTCATAGTATGTCGTTCGCAGCGGTTCGGGCAATAAGCACACTCCCCTGCACAGGAATTTGATAATAATGTCTTATAAAGTTGTATGCATCTTCCATCGGGACCGAACGCATGGCAGACTGCACTCTGGTTGCAACTGTCATATTTAGTTCCTGAGGAGAGTAATTTCATTCTCTCCGATAGTGTCAGGTGTTGTTCGTTCCTTCGTTCAGCAATCATCAATTGATAGATTGCAGCGTAGCTATATAATCGCCAGCCAAGCGGAGTGAAAGTATTATTTCCAAAAAAAAGAGAAGATCATTCCTTCACATGTATGTCAAGCTTGATCTTTGTAACAGGCTCCAGTTTCTTCCATTCTATTGTCGTATCTTCATCAAGAACACAGTTCTTAACGGATTTTTCCGAGAACTCGCCGTTTATCTCATAGACGTAAAGACCTTCGTCACCATCTGTCGAAACGATAACTTCCCGGTCGCCTTTCTTCTGGACCTTGATAGCCGCAACTCCTCGAAGAGCGTCAAGTAACGTTGTACCTTTTTCTACCTCTATTGATTTTGTAGGTGCGAACACATTCATAGCGAGATAGATATTTTCCCTGTTCGGCTTCAACACATGTGTTTTCCCGAAGATCTTTCGCTCAACAAGGTCAGCCTCTTCTAATATCTTAACGTGTTTTGCAGCCACAGGTACGGAAATACCCAACAGCCTGGCAAGTTCAGATATGTGCTTCTCCCCTTCATCAAGCAATTCAAGCATCCGGACACGTGTATCGCTTCCCAGGGCATGGAATACTTTATTATCTAACTGACTCATAAGTTTAAAGGGAGTGTTATCATATATAAACTTGTTGTCACTGCGTTAACTCCTCTTCTATTTTCGTTATGTTCGCGGAGCAGAGTTTCATTTAATGCCCATTCTTTTAAGTGCTTCCAGACTTTTGAGAACATCCTCTTCACACTTATTCTCTATGATCTTAATTGCTTTACTTTTGTTAAGCAAACCGGAAAATGATGGAAAATCAATATTTCCCCCACCAATAAAGAAATGGTCATCAATTTCCCCATTATTATCGTGCAAGTGAAAATGCGAGACCGAGTCCCCCATTTCCAGGAATTTATTAAGGTTCCCCAATGTGTTCGCATGCCCAACATCAAGAGTAAAACCATTCCCTCCAAGATCAAACTCGGGGTGCCTGAGCAAAAAACAATCCCATTTTGGCATGTTCTCAATACACATCCGGACACCTGTATCCGCAGATATTTCCTTAAGGTCAACAATTGAACTCTCAAACGACCTCTGTGCATGCATCATATCCACAGGATAGGAAAAATATCCGGGATGAACCACCAGAACATCGGAATCCAGCTCATTGCAGATGTCAGCCATCTCTTCGACCAAACTGATAGCTGCAAGCCGGATAGGTTCCCTCAGGCTGGACAGGTTCATATCAGTGCTTGGTGCATGGACAGTATACTTCAGATCATAGGAAAATGCCAGTTCTTCCTCACGGAAGAGGTCATGCGGTCCTTCAGAGAAGATCTCCGCACAATCTGCCATCGGTTCGATCTTTTCAAGTGCCTCCGAAAGTGGAAGCTCGTGAAAAGCAAAGGATGACACGCCTATCATATAGCTATCTCCATACTCTCACTACTAACTAATCAGATCTATTTATGTTTGCTGAAAATTCTCTGCAAAATTGGTCCTTTGAAATGAAGTCACTTAAAAAATATGCTCAGGATTTTTCATTATAAGAAGAGATAAACCTAAATTGATTTTTAAAGTCTTAATTTTCACCCTCATCCTGCCCAATACATCACTATTATGACATTATATTGAGATCTTTTTTTCAAAATGGTTATATATCTAGAAAACAACAGTAATCATTCAAAATTAGAATTATAATACAAATAGGTGAGAAAAGATGAAGAATAACAAAACAAAAGTGTTTTTAAAAAAAATAGGTATAATCTTATTAACACTAATGATATTATCCATCCCAGCCACAGCATCTACTGGAGATGAGATAACAGCAACACAATCACTTTCTGCGAGCACAGCCAGTCCAGGCGATACAATTGATGTGACTGTTCAGATGACAATGAACACTCCGGTAACAGCACTCACATACAAAGCAGATGCTCCAGAAGGTTGGACAGTATCCTGGCAAGACGATTTCTTGGGTTCGACTTTCAAATCCAATACATCTGAATGGATATGGTCTTCAGAATTCCCAGCAGGACTTACCCGTACTATCACATACCAATTAGAGATACCTGAATCAGAATTCGGCGGAACCTACACGACCACAGGAGCTGCATCCGGTTATAATATAACTCCAATAGCCACAACCGGACAGACACAACTTACCGTAACAGGACCAACTCACCCCCTTCCAGAAGCTGACTTTGAGGTAAATGCTACTTCAGGAGTTGAATCATTGACTGTCCAGTTCAACGACCTCTCGACAAATGCTGATGCATGGGAGTGGGACTTTAACAATGACAGTGTAATTGATTCAACTGAACAAAATCCTGCATATGAATTTACAAACCCTGGAATTTACACAGTTTCCCTTAAAGCAAGCAGTTCATATGGAGAAGATACTGAAACAAAAGATAATCTAATTACTGTTTCCAGAGACACAGTTGAGCTTTACAGTAGTACTGTGTCACTATATCCAGAAGAGAGAACCGCTCTCGGAGCACTTAACGCAACCGGAATGACCATTGTTATTGATGGTGTGTTTGTTGATTCAATAGAAGGCTATGCAGATAATTACTATGTCGATGGTAGCTACTGGCACTTCTATTTGAATGATGGTTATTCTGATTACGGTTTGGCAGAGACTGTCGTTGAACATGGTGATGTTGTTCAGCTTATCCTCGCAAGTGACGATCCTGTTACATGGGCAATGAACGAATGGGATGTACAAGCTACCGTGACTATCAATGTTGTTGACAAAATTTCTCCTGTAGCAACGTTAATCTCGATCACACCGAACCCAGCTGCTGAAGGTGATGAGATCACATTCAACGGAAGCGGAGTGGATGATGATGGGACTGTTGTAGGCTACAACTGGACATCCAGCATTGATGGTCCGTTAAGCACCTCTGCTAATTTCAGCACTTCAGATCTTTCGATCGGAACACACACCATTTACTTCAAAGTACAGAACGATATCGGACATTGGTCCTATGAAGTTCAGGACACACTCGAGATCATTGATGAAATCGCCCCTGTGGTCACTATCGATGAGGTTGTAACTCCAACAAATGTGAACAGTACGGTGATAACAGGTACTTTTGTAGAAAAGCACCTTGATCAGATCACAGTAAATGGTATCAACGCTACAATTGGAGATGGCACATACTCAGCAGAACTGACACTTGAAGAAGGAATGAACACGATCACAGTTGTTGCTACCGACACCACAGGTAACACAGATACTGAGACAACACAGATCGTGCTTGACACCATTTCTCCGGTGTTCTATTCCGCTTTCAAACATAATAGCACTCATGGAATGGTTGATGTAACATCTTCTGAAAACATTGCAGAATTAGAAGTAAATGTTAATTCTAATCCAATAGTGATTGTTCCTAACGGCGATCTTATGTGGACCGGATCATTCCTGCTTGACGGTGAAAATACATTCAATGTCAATGTAACTGGAACTGACACTGCAGACAACATTGGAGTAAGTAGTTCTACAGCCTTTGTAGAAACAGTCGAATTTACAAATGGAACTGCATTATTCAATGCCAGTACACATGGTACATCTATTACATTCAGTGCCACAAACGTCACCAATGCAAGCATTGTCGTGACAGAAAGTACGAATCCAATGGCAAATCTGACAGATGAATATGTAGGATTGCATTTCATAAACGTAGAACTTGATGACAATCTTGCAGAAAATATGTCAGGTGCCATGATTGCAATACCGATAAGCTCATTTACCCCTCTGCCTGATGGAATAACTAAAGGTGATGTTAGCATCCATTATTACAATGAAACAACATATAGTTGGGAGAAGCTCGATACTGCAATAGAGATAATTGGTGGCAAGGAATGCTGGGTCACACATGTGGAACACTTCTCTATCTATGCAGCAATAGCACCGGCTCCAGAAGAACCCACCACAGTTCCAGACGAAACACCAAGACATTCCTCAGGTGGTAGCAGCGGTCCAAAAGCCACTATCATCAGCAGCACTACTGAAATTACAGATACTGACGAAGAAGTGCAAGCACAGGATGAAGAGGAAAGTACAGCATCTGGTGACGAGACCACATCTGTCGATTCAGACACAACAGCTCCAAGTGTCGAATCCGAGAATGAAGACAATGAAGAAAACGCCAGGAACGTACCTATGATGGATGGTGTGCTAGGAACATGCGCTATTGTCATTGTTGGCATGTACCTCATACGAAGAAGAGACTAAGCGAAAACCACTCGAAAGGAGACAATTTGGTCTCCTTTTGAATCTTTTTTATTTTATAGAGCTACATTTTTGATGTCTTTTTTCTAACAAAATAAAGATCTTGTCTTGAGTCCCCTGCACATGAATTCTTCAGGATAAGACAGTTGATGTGACCGTTTAGTTGTTCAAGCGCCTGGAACAGGTCAATAAAAAAGAAAGGTTGGTCTGGAATCAGGCAGTATATTTGTTCATTTACAACTACACATTAACTTTATGGATTTGAAAGAACCACCACAAATCGACATCGAATGAAAAAATATCAGAATAGATGTTAACGATTGTGAGGAATATACCCTACAAATTCAAGTGTTTGGTTCCAGAACCTTAAACCAATCACGTGATCAATGAAAAGAAGAAAAACGAATTTCGACCAGCTAAAGAGATAGATATCTAGGTCCATTGAACAGATCCTTCCAGATACTTAGTTCCTAATATTGAAAATCACTAAAAACAATAAAGAGCTCCTGAACATCAAGGAAGGGTTACCTCAACCTCCCTTGTTGTTATCCATACCGTTCTATTGTGGAAAGATGAATAAACAGTGTCATTCTCGATCCTGGTATCATTAGCTATCGATATAAAAAATTTGTTCCATGCATCGGCCTGCTCTGAACTTATATCCATGCGTATGTTGCTAACATTGGAATAAAGATGATCCTCACTGCCAACAACCCGAAGAGTGACTATCGAATTCCCATTCCCGCTGAGACTGGATTTTTTACCGGTAATATTAAAGACAGACATATGCAGTAAAGAATCATTGTTCTCAAAGGACATGAACGGACAGGACCTTATCTCCGAATTGCGGCCTTGTTTCAGTATTACTGCACCATTCTCAAAGATCAGTTCCTGATCGATCCAATAATTATTGGATGCCCTGTATTTGAAGTATCCCGTAGTTATGTTCAACGTTTCATTTACAGGTGTATAAGTTACCTGGAAGGAACCATTGAAGGTCAAAGAGAAAGGTAAAGAATCAGGGTCATTGTAAGTATCATTCAGGATCAGAGGGAATTCGGATTGAGCAATGTTCAAAAGGTCCATACCAAACGTGTTTCCAAGTATCAGAGAGTCACCCGGAGTCCCGGACCGTAATGTGATATTACCACGGGATGAATTATTAGCAAATGTATTTGTTACCAAAGCACCATTTTGAGATACAAATATTGAAGTCCTGTTCTCAGTATTATTATTGATAAAGACCGTATACTCGCCTGCTTTCAGATCATCGGTCCACATCCTTAAGGACGAAACATTTGTGATATTATGGATAGTAGTGACACCATCAACATCCTTACTTACCTCAGAGATATTTTCCAGGGATATGTTGATACTACTGCCACCCGGATCCAGAGTAATGATCCCGCTTGAAGAAAGCGATGAATAGAAAGGCAGCCCGCCATCCCCAAGAGGCATGTGGACAACACCGCTTGGAGTATCCGAACATGCTTTGGCAGCAAATTCAGTAAAGCTCTTGTGGACCTCCTGCATATGATCGATCTCGTGCTCTGCAGCAAGAGCAGGAAGATAATAAGCACGTATCGCCGTAGCAAAGGTTGTGAGAACTACCAGAACAAGAAGCACTGATACCACCGCTGTTATTGCCTAACGATCACGGAACAAAGCAATTACCATACAGGCCTCACCTCTGCTGTTGCAAGAACTGCTCTGGGGTGTACTACAGAAATTTCTGTTATGTTCGTAAGGCTGGTATTCAAATGAAGCGTATCACCGAACTTCCAGTATTCCATATAAGTATCATTTTCCCATGAACCGGAAGTCCTGTTCATCTTCCATACGGAGTTTCCATCATTCAGCTTTATTTCAGGGTATGTTCCACTGGCATTGGAGACCAGAATAGTTACATATATGGAATGGACCGGATCACCACCAACATGCGTAATATCTGCCGACGATGACGTTACATTGGTGATTTCAATTTCAACATAAGGCACCCTTTCATCAGGCATATTTCCATATACTGCCATTGAGAGCACTGACACCAGCGTTACTGCTATCGCAAGTTTCAACATTTCCCCAATAATCTCTGAGACCATTTTTTATCACCACTCAATAACCCATTAGCATAGTAAAGGATGCATATGTCAACAACAAACAAAGAATGGAGTGTTTCAGACCATACAGGATGCTACCTTCAGCCATTTCGCCAAGTATAAGACCTGAAAAAAAGCCAAGTATTCCACATGTATTGAACATCGTCGTCTTTATGTGCTCCACGTCAAGCAAATTCTGCCCCCCAAGACTGGTAACAGAAGGAAGGAACTGGGTGGAGAAAGAATAGCAAACATAAAGGAATGTCCCAAATGCGAGATATACCGTTGCGATGTAGACAATACTGGTTTCAAGTCTTTGTTTTCTCAAAGACAACATGTTCTCAGCATCTTCTGCAGCGATCAACAGGACATCCCTTGTGTCCTCGCTTACAACACTGGCATTCACAATAAGAGTGACCGCACGCCTTAGTGAAGGAGTGCCTATACGGTTCTCAAACCGTACCAGTGCATCTTTCATCTCACCTCCCCATTCCATATCAAGCCATATCCTGTTTATTTCTCCTGAAAGGCGACCTATATCCGATTTTAATAACATGCCTATTGCATTGTTCAATGTCAGGCCCATTTCGTTGATCTCTGCAAGGCGACGAAGGAAATCGGGAACCGCTTTATCGAGCTTTGCAAGCGTCCTCATTTTATATTCATAAGCTGCTGCCACTGGAAGAAGTGCAAGAAGTGCTGAGAGAAGGAACTGCTTGTTGATGCCTAGATCAAGGTAGATGAATGGTATCAACATCAGAGGAAGACTTATGACCGAGGCCTTGAGTGGCTCTCTGAGAATAGGTTCAAGAGGGTTTTTCAGTTGCTTTAAGATTTTCTTATAGAGTTTCTTCTTGTTGTAGAATTTTAATTTCGCTGCATATTCATTTTCATTTATCTCTTCTTCATCTATAGCCATGGATTTTCGCAAGACGACCTTCTCGACATACCTCATGCCAAGATCCTCTTTGGGAGATATGGAATCCAGCAATATTATCAATGCAATTGAGCCGATTGGCAATCCGACGTAAAGGGCTTGAAACAGGTAAGGTGCCTGTTCCAGATTGAGCAAACCTATCGTCACAAGAGTGATAAGAAGAAAGATTGGAACCGCCACAAAGGCTACAACATAGACCTCTGAGATAAGTTCAAGGGTCTTCAGGAACATCTCCTGTGTCTTTCTTGCATGCTCAAAATACTGATCAGTCTTTAGTTCGAAATAATGATGGATATTACTTCCACCTTCCATCATCGGGATAAGATTTTCCAGAAAGTCTTTAAAGACCGGTGAAGGACTTACACTTGCAGTATTCTTTATTGCAGTGACAAGGTCTTTTCCCATCATGTCCACATCCCTGACGACATATGATGCCTCTGTTGCGATCTCACCATAGATGTGCGGGTTCTTCATCAGTTCCTTGAAGATCTCATAGATGGATGATCCGCCTTTGCTCATTCCAAAGCAGAATGATGCTGCATAGGGAAGGACCATGTCTATCTTCGTTTTGCGTGAATTTGCCGTAAAGGAAGGATACATGAGATAAAGGCGGAAAACAGCAATACCGATCACGAGGGGAACAACTGCTAAAACAAGATCAGAAATAATGATCGACCTGTATGGCTCCAGAATTGAGAAATAAGGTGTTAAGAACATGAAGGGAGTAAAAAAGAAAAAGATGGTGAGCATGAGATATGTCTGAACTCCATAGGATACAGCCTTCTCATAAAAGGTGGAATAGTGCATGTCCATCCTTGCCGACCTGATGGACATTTGGAGATCAGCATATTTTCCAGGATTTCTTCTCACATAACGACTGATGAAGCTCATTATATCCCCTGTGAGACAAGTATTTCGTTTTCGCATTCATCGATATCCAGAAGGTTGTTGCCTGAAAGTATGGAATGCATGGGATGGGAGCTATCGCCATCCAGAAGCAACATTGTATCTACTGGGTTTTTGCAGTATGCATTGATCCAGCGAACGATACTATCATAGTCCCGGATACCATGTTCAATTAGCTTTACCAGGAACTTTGCACGCATTTGGAGGATATCTTCAACTTCTTCGGCGCTCCATCCCCTGCGTCTGCGGATGTCATCGAGTACACCAGACCCTGCAAAATTGAAATCATCTGCCACAACGTCCCAATGGAAGATGTCTTTTGTATGAACATCCTTCCCTACACCTGTAACCTCTGCAACCACTGAGACCTTTCTTTTTTCAGCGCCATTTTCATAGGAATTGCTCAACATACATATAACATCAAGAGCAGTGAACATTGCAGCAGGCACATTGATCGGTGGGTTCGTGAACCGGTTGATAACTTCTTTGGGGGTTCCGGCATGGAAAGTCGAACAGGTCGCATGGCCGGCATTCATTGCCTGGAACAATATCTCGGCCTCCCTGCCCCTTACTTCCCCAACAAGGAGATATTCCGGCCTTTGCCTTAGGGATGCACGGAGCAGGTCTTCCAGGTCGATGGTCGCAGCATCAATGCTGGAAACACCATCCCTGGTCACAGTCGGGATCCAGTTCTCATGAGGAAGCTGGATCTCACGCGTATCCTCCAAGGTCACAATACGTATGTTCAGAGGAATGAACATACAAATAGCATTCAGAGCAGATGTCTTGCCCGTTGCAGTTCCACCACATAGCAATATATTCTTGCGGTTCTCCATACAGAGCCAGAAATATGCCATCATTTCAGCTGAGAACGTTTTCCATGCAATAAGATCCAGAGGTGTAAGCGGGACTTTCTTCTGTCTGCGTATACTGAAAGAGCTCCCCTTAGGACTTATGTCATGACTATAGGTAATATTGATACGGGACCCTTCTTTCATGACCGTATCAAGGATCGGGTTGGACTTGGACAGATGTCTTCCACCCTGCTGCGCAATACGCATGACAAAGGAATCAAGTTCATCGTCTGTATCGAATACGATGTTCGTTGGCAGATCACCATATCCGGAATGATAAACATAGATAGGAATGCCCACTCCATTGCACCATACATCTTCCACACTATGGTCATGCATTATGGCACTGATCTTACCAAATTCCACAAAGTCACGTTTTACATAGTAGAATATCTTTTCGAACGATCTGGTATCAAGTTTAGAATACTCCGAAAGGATCCCGGCTGTTTTTCCTCTTAAAAGTTCAGATTTGTCAACATTTTCGAACTCATCTATATTGTCAACACCCCTTAAGGTCAGAACATCCTCAAGCATCATCAGGACCTCTTCAAGAAGGATCTTCTCAAACCTGTTGAGCTTTGGCTCGACCACGACATACTTTGTGTCATTGCGGATCGTGTCATGAAGGATCGATACAAATGAATAAGGTTCATCCACCCAGTACCTTTCAACCTCATCGAAACCTTCCGGTATAGTGAAAGATACCAGATCTTCTTTTAGCTGATCATGGCTATCAGAAACATCAGGTCCCTTTGATAAACTTCTCCCCTTAAGGCTATCCAACAATCCACCAAACCCTTTAGAGGATACCTTTTTCAAATTTGGATTGGACGTAGATAGGTAACTTTTGATACTTCCAGTAATTTTCTTCATAATTAATTATCGATAAGATTTCGTTTGGTTTCATGTCTAAAAATCAAAATTGAACCTGAAAATGATCAAGGCCCCATTACAATTTTTGCAGAATATATTGCCATATCAGTCTCACGATCTACTACTGTTAAAGTGAACGGGACTCCAATTCCTATTAATTGACCAGCAACATTACCTGTTTCATAACCTACTGCATTGTCATTAATAGGAAAACTGATCTTTGCCACCTTCCCAGGTCCTAATATATCTGGTTTATATTGAGCAGTATTTATGGGATAAAAAGTAACATCGGAATTGTTCACATAACTTGACATTTTTGGACGACCTGAACTAATTTCAAACTTCACAAAATCCTTATAAATTGGATCGCCGCCGAGATGTTCAATAGTAATATTCCTTTCAGAGAACGATGCAGATGCTTTGAAAATGGCTGATGGGATATCCTCTTTTGTAGTGATACTTCCTGAAAAGGAACTAACTGCAGCAGCAAGAATAACTGTGACAACTATCATCAGCATAACACCAATGACAGGACTCACACCACTTTTATCTTTAAAAAAGGAGTTTAGATGACACATTTAAATCACCCTAACTTCGGAATCAAAAATAACTTTCTGACTTGGATTATGAATTATTTTTACAGTAACATGATCGCCACTTCGGACACTATCCCAATCTGCAAACATTGCCTGCATCCCTGTTATAGGATCAACTTCAGGATCTACCGGAAAGCTACCACTACTCCTATATCTCCACTCCTCACCATTATTATCGTCCCAGGTAGCTTTATCATAGTTCGACCATTCATCGGCAACCATGCTTCTTCCTGGTTCAAGGATATATTCTCCAAAGAAAGAATTCTCTTGTGTATCAAGAGTTGCCCCTCTGTTCCAAAAAGGTACAGTACCAATGTAGTTTCCACCTCCTGAACAGTGAACGTTAGTATTCACCTTGTTCGGATGCACTTCCATAACACCATTATCGCCACGAGCATTGGGATTTATTGTGAGAATGGAAATATCTTTAGTATCTATCGAATCACCTGAAACATGACGGATGGACATATACGATGTAGTAATACCAGACCCCATATTTCCATCTATGTCTTTTACGATCTCAACGCTGAATACAGCAGAAGGAGCCTGTTCTACCCCATCAAGTATTCCCTGTGAAGAAGAACTAACTGCAGCAGCAAGAACTACAGTAACTACTACCATAAGCATTACACCTATAACCGGGGACACCGCCCTGGAGTCATTCACAAGTTTCATTTTTCTTTTCATTGCCAGACCACCATATCATGAGTTGAATAGTTAATAAGAGTATATAGAAGAGAGTGTGTTATCATAACCATATATAAACCTTGGTATTTTTATAACAAAAATAAACTTTAAAGATAATGTACAATTGAGTAAAACTAAAAAATATCTGTTAATAAAATAATTAACGTTGGTATTTTAGATTACAAACATATATTAAACAAAACACAGATAGGAGTTATAAGAATTAATAAATGATTTTAGATCACTAAATAAATATTCTAAAAAACAAACGGTGGTTGATATGAACACTACAATATTTAAAAATGTATTAACACTAACAATTGTATTGATATGTATAGTAACAATGTCATCTAACGTACTGGCTACACCTACCATGGAAGATGAATGGTATCAATACCAGAAAGATGCGCAGCATACTGGATTCACAAATTCTGATGCCCCAGATACCAGTACAATATTATGGACAAGTGGCGAAATTGGAGCTATCAGTGGATCTTCACCAGCAATTGCAGAAGGTAAAGTTTATGTTAACTGTGGTGATGCCATAAAAATACTTGATATGTACAATGGCACATATTTGGGAGATGCAGAAGTATCTGGAAGTGGCGACAGTGAGTCGTGGGATAGTGGTTCGTGGACTTCAGTTTCATACCATGAAGGCAAAGTTTGGTGCGGCCATCCCAACGGGGTTAATGGTGGAACCACCATAGCTGATGGAAAATATTATCATGGAGACTATGGAGATGGAACTGGAGACTATGGAGGAAAATATTACTGCTACAATGAAAATGATGATACCCAACTTTGGGTATTTCCAGTGATCGGACATGCACAGGGAACCCCAGCATATAGCAATAATAGAGTATATCTTACCGGATGTCTTTACCAGGACAGCGGATATGTTCACTGTGTCGATGCAGATACCGGTTCTGAGATCTGGAACAGAACATTTGATCGTGAGACAGATGGTACTCCCACCATTTATGAAAACATCTTGTATGTTACAACTTATAATTGGGACGGTTATGGAGATATTATTGCACTGAATAAAAGTACTGGTCAAACTATCTGGTCTCAAACCATACAAAGAACAAATTCTGCACCCTCAATTGCTTATGGTAACGTCTACGTGGCTGGTGGATGTTATGGATGGTCAGCACTTCAAACACAGTGTTTCAATGCTACTACAGGACAACTTGTTTGGAGCACAACCGAAAGTGGATCTGGCATTGGGGACTGGAGAACCTCTCCAGTAGTTGCTGATGGGAAAGTATTCGTTGGAAGAGCCGATGATCCATGGTCCTATGCAGGCCTCTATGCCCTTGATGCTTTTGATGGAAGTGAAGTGTGGTCACTTGCAAAGGGGGGTGCAAGCCCTGCAATATCAGATGGGATTGTATTTACGGTCGGAAAATCCGGAAAAGTCTATGCATATGCTGAAACAACACCAGACCTCGAAACGTCAACCATTGCACAATCAATTGTATCTTCCGAACAATCAAATAATATAACTGTGCTAATCAAAAACAATGGTAACGTAGATGCAGATTCTTTTAAAATCATGATGTTAGTGGATGGGATCACGTTGGATACTAAGACAGTATCATCCCTATCAAAGGCTTCAAACACAGAGGTCACTTTTGAATGGACACCTGCAACCGAGGGAGAATATGAACTGCAGGTGGCTCTGGATATACAGAATAGCATAGATGAAAGGGATGAAGCTAATAATTACTTCGCCATGAGCGTAACAAGTGTGGACGATCTCGACTGGAATCCATGGAACGATGTGATGTCAGATGGAGGAATAGCTATTACCACTACGGAATTACAGGAAGGTATCTACCTTTGGGTAAACGATTCCCCAGCCCCAAATACGGGAGCATTGATCACTACTCCAATGCTACAGCAGTTGATCAACGACTGGCTGAACTCTTAAGGCGTTGTAAAAGCTGAATGATTAGCATTAGGCACCTCATACAGGTGCCATCTTTTTTTATCTTACCTGAAACAAAAGCTAAAGATGGTTATGCTGGCGTCAGGATTCTTATTATCGATAAAACTAATAAGTAATAAGTTGAAGAGAACCTTTTTATAGTGATATATCGATTGATTCTAGAAATTAAAGAAAAACAGAGGGAAAATAATGTTCAAAGGTTTTTATGTATTATTTTTGATCCTTGTACTGATATCTGCTTCAAATGCAAGCGCGATAGAATCCGGTATGACAGACTATCCTCTCACCATAGTGGATAATATGAACAATACGATTACAATCGAAAACAAACCTGAAAGGATATTGTCCACGATGCCAAGCAACACAGAGATCCTTTTTGCTGTAGGGGCCGGAGATAATGTAGTAGGAGGCACGATCCATGATGATTACCCTCCTGAAGCCGCAAATATCCCGAAGGTAGGAGGATACACCAACCTTGACTTTGAATCTATTGTCAGTCTTGAACCTGACGTTATTTTTGCCTCTGAAGCTAATGGGGAAGATGCCATCAATATGTTAAAGAACCTGGGATTTACTGTAATTATGATAGAACCCAAAACCATCGATGATATCATGAACAACATCGAACTGATAGGAGAAGTGACTGGAAATAAAGAGACAGCACTATCGATCACAGATGACATGAGAACACAGATGGATGCTATCACGAGCAAAACAGAAGATATCCCCGCAGAGGATCGCCCCCGTGTGCTTTACCTTATCTGGCACGATCCGATGTACTCTGCCGGAGTAAGCTCTTATCCTGATGACCTTATCACAATGGCCGGAGGAAACAATATACAAAAAGCTGAAGGATGGCCGGTTATCAACCTTGAAGATGTCATTGCCAGCAACCCACAGATCATAATCTGTTCCGGAATGGGCGGAGGATCGTACGTAATAATGGAATCGATCAAGAATAACGATGCTCTGGCCCAGACAGATGCCATAAAGAACAACAAGGTGTATCCAATCGACCAACCCGGCATCATTGAGATCCCTGGTCCGAGGATCGTGGAAGGACTAAAAGAATTGCACGGATATATCGAACCTGAGATCGAGGGCAATGCAGAGCAGACAGAAGACGACGCACCAGTGAACAGCGCACCCGGATTTAGTGTTCTGGTCGCATCCTGTATGTTGATGGCAGGCTACCTTAGAACAAAGCGTTCCTGAATATAAATTCGGAAGAGGAAAAGGGTAAAGATGGCAAGAGATGGAAGAGCTGTTATCATTCTGCTTTCATTATTGCTGGTAGCTATGATCGCCAGCAATACTGCAATAGGTAGCAGCGATATTTCCCCTGTCGACACCGTCAGGATAATGGTTACTGCCATTACCGAAAAATTGATGATCGGTAATCTCCTGAATATAGAGAAGGTATGGAGCGATAGCCAGGGCACCATCATAATGAACATCCGACTTCCAAGGGTCCTCCTTGGAGCATTGGTAGGTGCAGCGCTGGCAACTGCCGGCTGCGCCATGCAGGGATTGCTTAAAAATCCCATGGCAGACCCATATATAATAGGGATGTCATCCGGTGCCGGCCTTGGTGCAGCTCTTGCTTTTGCACTTATGTTACCCCTTCAGCTTCTTGCTTTTGTGACAGCAGCAGGATCCATATTCATAGTATACAATATTTCGAGGATCGGGGAAAAAGTACCTACGGAAACATTGTTACTTGCAGGAATTGCTGTTGGGTTCTTTCTTTCATCGGTGACATCGTTCATCATTTTTCTTTCCCAGTCACCTCACCAGATAATCTACTGGTTGATGGGAGGACTATGGACAGCCAACTGGGATAAAGTTAAGATCACTTTTTTGATGATATTGCCAGGCGTTTTCATGCTCTACAGACAATCATGGAACCTGAATGTGATGCTGCTTGGTGAGGAACAGGCACAGTGCATGGGAGTAGATATAGAGAAAGTAAAAAGGAGCGTACTTGTATTCTCATCACTTGTCACCGCAGCCGCAGTATCTGTTAGTGGGATCATAGGTTTTGTAGGGCTTATCATACCACATATCATGAGGATCATCGTAGGGCCTGACCACAGGATACTCCTGCCAACATCAACCCTCATGGGAGCGATATTCCTCGTATTTTCAGACACTATTGCAAGAACGATACTCGAATCTACCGACCTGCCAGTAGGAGTTGTGACCGCCTTTTTCGGAGCTCCTTTCTTCATATACCTGTTAAGGAAGAGGAGGAAGAGTATCTATGCTTGAGATCAAAGATCTGAGTGTGAGCTATGGAAGCCGAAAGATACTGAACAATCTAAATATCTCTGCTGAAAAAGGGGAGTTTTTAGGTATCATAGGTCCAAACGGATCCGGCAAGACAACATTAGTTAAAGCTATTATCAACGTTCTCAAGCCTGAATCCGGAGATATAACCCTTAACGGAAGATCCATAAAACATATGAGCAGCACAGAAATTGCCAGACATATAGCAGTGGTTTCGCAAGTGTTCTCCATCAATTTCGAGTTTGCTGTGAAAGATATCGTCATGATGGGGCGTACCCCTTACATAAAGGGGAAGGAATGTCATGAGGATTTTGACATCGTTGAAGAATCCATGAAAAAAACTAAAACAGACTTCCTGAAGGACAGGATGGTCACACAACTGAGTGGCGGTGAACTTCAGCGCGTCATCATAGCAAGAGCTCTTGCACAACAAACGGACATCCTGCTTCTCGATGAACCCACCTCACATCTTGATATCACGAACCAGATAGATATCCTGAACCTTGTCAAAAAGGAATCAAGAAAAGGGAAGCTTATAATTGCAGTGGTACATGACCTGAACCTTGCAGCATATTACTGTGATAAGATAGCCCTCCTAAGGGATGGAAAACTGATGTCGCTGGGCACACCAGCAGAGGTACTCACACCGGAGATTATTGGAAAAGTATACAATCTACCTGTAGAGGTTGTCACCAATGAGATCACAAATTCCCTGTATGTGATACCCAAGCTTGAACCTTTAGCACATCCTTGAACTCTCTTTTTTAAACAAGTAGTAAAGGGAAGAAACCTTTCGGACTTTACCTTAATCTTATTCAATTTCTGCCCAGACAACTAGTATTCCTTTCATAGAACCAATATTTGAATAATCAGAAGGTACATGAAGGGTAAGGTCCGCAGTCGTCATTTCTTTTGAACCAAGCAATGTAGAATATTCATCCCACATACAAGTATCAACATACAGACCATCTATAAACAGGTCATCTGCAGCATCCATTACATCAGCAGTAATAATTGTATCATCTGCACCCCTGTTATTAATTAGTACAGTCCTTACTTCACTGACCTCACCCGCCCCAAGGAAACCGAAATTGATGGTCCCGGGAGTCACAACGATACCTACTGCAGGAATGATCTCTGCACCAAGAGATACACCCGAAGACATTGATCCAGCCTCTGACCCGTCATCGTCAGAATCATCATCGTCAGAATCATCATCGTCGGAATCATCATCGGAAGTCGGCTTCTTTTTCCCACCACCATTGCTACCAATAGATCTTGTAATACCAATTCCCTTGTCGTCAGAGGTGGTTGGACTCTTCCATTCAGAGTAGACACTCTCATGATGATCATCTGTGGGATCGGGCACAAGCACCGGAGAATTAGTTGAAACTCCTGAAAGTCCACTCATTAGCAACGTAATAAAGAGTAGAAGACCTAAAGGTTTGATTATTGGATGCATACCGAACCACCAAATAAATTATATTTGATACAATATAAAATAAATAGATATGAAAATGAAAGATAAAGAGTTATCATAACTGTTTCCAATTTAAGATGCTTTTTAAATTAAAAATGAAAGGGATAACAATCCCTTTCAAACTTTACCTTAATCTTATTCAATTTCTGCCCAGACAACTAGTATTCCTTTCATCGAACCAATATTTGAATAATCAGAAGGTACATGAAGGGTAAGATCCGCAGTCGTCATTTCTTTTGAACCAAGCAATGTAGAATATTCATCCCACATACCATTATCAACATACAGACCATCCATAAACAGGTCATCTGCAGCATCCATTACATCAGCAGTAATAATTGTATCATCTGCACCCCTGTTATTAATTAGTACAGTCCTTACTTCACTGACCTCACCTGCTCCAAGGAAACCGAAATTGATGGTCCCGGGAGTCACAACGATACCTACTGCAGGAATGATCTCTGCACCAAGGGATACAGCTGCAGACACTGATTCAGCCTCTGACCCGTCATCACCAGGTTCATCAACAGGATTGTCGTTCGGATCAGAAACGATGATATGATCGATCTTTATGACTGAGTCACTACCTGCAGAGTTCACCACACCGAGTTTTACGTCAAAGTTGCCTGCTGAAGTGAATATATGTTCAGGATTTTGTTCAGTTGAATCGATGATACTATCAGTGTTAAAATCCCATGCCCATTCAGTAGGAGCACCGGTTGAAAGATCTGTAAACTGAACGGTCAACGGAAATGTTCCGGAAACAACATTTGAAGAGAAATCCGCTTCTGGCACAACTACCGGATCACTTGGGGTGGAAGAAACAATAATGTCCTCGTCACCCAAAGTTTTCGAAGGAAAAATATCGTTTGCGGAGTAAGTACCTGATATTGTATAGGTCCCATCCGGTGTATTTGAAGGCACTGTTACATCATAGATGATCGTTCTGCTACTCCCTGCGTTGAAAAGAGACATAAATACCCATTCTAAAGTAGACTCTTTGAAAAGAGAAGCTCCCCCATCATTAACTACATTCAAATTCCACCCCTCAGGAAGGTCTTCATTGATAGCCGGAGTTGATATCGCTGAATGTATAGATAGTTCAACAGATACCCTTAATGTATCCCCTGGCGCTATCTCTGAGGTCGAAAACGACCTTACAGCACTTAGATCCCCTGCTGCCATTGCAGGCGAGGAAACAGAAATAAGCATGAAACATGCCATCAATAACATCATTATTTTTCTTTTGTTCATTATCGCACCACCTTTTTCATCTATATCTTGTTTTTTGTCTTGTTAGTATCTTTTAGACAAATATACGGACATCAATAATCCTACAACCGCAAATAGAAGTTCAAACCCGGGAGTTTTAGGCTCAGAATCCTGATATTGTACATCATCTTGGGAAACCTCAGCATTTGCAGGTTTTTCTACAGGTTCTTCCTCAATGACAGGATCAACATTGCTTTCTTCTTCATTCACTTCAACGGCATCTTCCAAAATTGTTTCAGTAGGAGAAGTGGGAGTCCCTGTTGAAGAAGAGATACCTGAAGAAGAATCTTCGGGATCATCAGTATTTCCGGAAGATGAAGATCCTGTTACAGTGATCGTGTTGTCACCTACGATAGGAATTGAAAGAATGTTTCCGGAACTGGCACGAACCGATGCTTTACCATGAATATGATAAGTTCCTTCTTTTTCATTTGATGGAACCGTCACTTCATATACCAGATTCCTGGAGTCTCCCGGAAGTATAGGGGCAGTCCAAATCCATTCATGGGTCGATTCCTTGAATATAGCTCCACCATCCTGAACCATGCTAACAGTCCAACCAGCAGGGAGGTCTTCATCAATCGCTGGTCCCTCGTATGAGCCAGTGGAAGATAAGCCAACGGTTACAGTGAATGTGTCACCTGCGCTAACTGTATCTTTTGAAATATCCCTGCCACTGGTAATACCCTCCCCGGCTAATGCCGGAGCAGACATCAATGATAACGCTATAACCAGTAAACTGAGAAAAACACTGTACTTTTTTAGATTTACCATGTTAATTTTTCCACCTTTTCCTTTTAAGTTATTGGGTGATTATCCCCGGACATTTCCAATCTCTGAGGATAGTAACTATTCAAATATATTAATGTGAGACAAATATACTATTATTTTTTTATCAATCCTATTCTTATTCGATCTAATTTCTTCATACGTTATGGAGCAGATCCAGATGCACGAACATGCTTTGCAGGCTAAGGAATTCAAAGACGGACAAGAAATCGGATATAATCCTTAATTTTAAGGCAAAATATGAAAGGTGTTCATACCCACATTCCAGAACTTGCTATCGATAGGCTTTCACTTTGTCGGGAAATTGATACACATCATTTCCATTTCTGTCAGACTTGTCATTCCTCGCAAATACATGTATGATCGATCTTATCTTCCACCATCCAATTTATACACAATAGACTTTAATGATAATTTAATAAAGCCAATTATATAAGTTAAAAAGCATACAGACATTATATGATTTAAGCATATCTTTTTTGGTAATTCGTGTAAGCAATATTGCTAACATGATGGAAATTCCCTTCTTATTTATTCATTTATTTACAGTGCTTCGTCTGCGGTACAGTGCATAAACAACAATGCCTGCAATTAGCACCAGGGAAAGCCCTGCACCCTTTATGAACATATTAGAGACCTGTGCATTAACAGGGATCTTAATACCACTTCCTACTCCCAGATCGCCTTCCGGAGACATCGATAAAACATAAGCTTTAAACTCGTGCTCACCTGTACCAGAAACAGGAGGTTTAAATTCCAGAAATACCTCTTTTACCTCACCTGCCTCCAGAGTGAAATTATCATCAGATATAAGGAACCATTCAGTATACGCATCATCCACATAAACAAGATAATTAGAAATCGAATCACCCGTATTCTTCACATACAAGGACTGGGTATCTGAACTTCCAACCTCTGCAGTGAAGTTCAACCTTCCTGGAGACGCACCGACACCAGTTGCCGAACTTGCCTGTGCCATCATTAATAGGACCATTATACCGATCATAATTTTTTTTAGCATTATTCACACCTGCAAAATCATTGAAAATAAGATATACTAATACATAAACACTCATATATGAGCTTTATTCTAATAATTAAAAGACTTAAAGCAATTTTTGTTATCCATAACTATAAATATATAAGATTTTGAACTTACATGCTAATAACATCACGGTGCAAATTATAAAATTATGCACATGCCTTGCAAAGAAAAACTATCAAGAAAAGACTTGAAGATGTCTACAGTTCCCTCATCATAAGAATCAGTAAGGTAGTTTATAAAAAGAAAATATGGGGCTCTGTAGAAATCTGTTAAAATAATAAAAAGTATTTCATTTCTGTAACAAATCAAAGCATAAAAGGAAGACGAAATTATGAATAGAAAATCCATATTTATCACAATTTTGATGGTGACTTTAATCTCCATAACTCCTGGATGTACGGAAGTGACTGAAGATTCAACTGCATCCCTAGATGAAACATGTGATCAGATTACGGAAGGTAAAATGTTGGGGTTTGACGAATCCATTGAACAGCTTAAAAGCGAAATGGAAAAGGATGATGGTATTACAGAAGTCAGTTTCCTAGACATAAATGGTGAAAAAATACTGGTGGTTTCAATCCATGAACCTTTTGAAGCAGATGCTTTCTTTGAGTACTCTTCTGAAATGTGTGACCGGTACTTGAAGGGATATGGCATTGAAAATGTAACAATTGATGTGCGTGTGGGAAAAGAGCAGTTAGTTTACGATACATACCGGATGGATACCTAAATATCCAAATTATTATTCTTTTGTATTTTTGTTTTATAAAAAAATGAGAGAAGATTTGCTTAAGCACAATCTTCTCCGTTTAGAAGGTTTATCCAAGTCCAATAAGGTAGCCGTCATCATTACCGAAGAAGACCTGCCCGCCTGAAATGGCTACACCCTGAAGTATGTAGTTATCATTGGTAGGCGTATAATCGAACTTTTCGGTATAAGAAGCACCATTATCCTTGACACCGTAACATGTTCCTGCTGCTACATTTGTTGTGTAGTAGACAACGTTATCTCCACTGTCCAGATCATCACTTATTACCGGAGATGATTGTGCAGCATCGGACCCGTGTTTCCAGTTCTGGGAAAGGTCATCGGCATCCAGAGCATATAGTCCACCACTTGCACAAACATAGACAACACCTTCACCTATGTCAATGGCAGGAGTGGATGTACTGTATGAAAGACCGGTATTGCTGTCTTTATCGCTGGTGTCGAAAGAGTACACTCCCCCACTCTCATCCAGTCCTACATAGTAGCAAGAGCCGCTCTTGGCTGTGAAATATATCCTTTCATCGGTACCATTGTCATAGTAAACACATGTTGACCTGATTTCGGAGTTGTCAGAGAATACACTGCTGATGTCGAAGGAATCTGCAACATCCCCATCGGCTTTCTCTACCAGGGTTACATTGCCGGCATCATTCCCGTAGACAATATAGTTGCCTACACTGCATGCCCCTGCCCAGTAGTATCCTTCGCCGTCTGTTGTAGTAGTGCTCCAGTCCTGAGTTCCATCTTCATCGTAACAATAGTAGGTTCCGTCATCACTATCATTGGTGGCATCAAGGTTGCTCATCCTGACAGTACCAAAGTATAGTTTATCATCGTCGTAGAGAATAGGGGATGAGCACTGGTAATCACTAGTTCCAACGGTTGTACTCCAGAGAGTGTCACCATCGTCTGCATCGATTGCATAAAGTGTTGGTGTGTTTCCATAACCGGTTGTTATTACGAAAATTGCACTTCCGTTTGTTGCAGGCACAGAGTTCTGGAAACCGTTGCCCGCCAGACTAACCGGCCAGCTTCCTGATGTAACTTTGGTTCCTGTATCACTGACTTTGTAAAGGTCTCCATTAGAGGCAATGGCATATACATAGTCACCCACTACAATAGGAACGGAATCTATGCCCATCCATCCACCGCCGCCAAGGTAGGTCTCCCAATTTGTGCTGTCACTGGTTGAACCGTCTTCAACCGTAAATGCGTTCTTGTCGGTTGAACCCTGGAACTGTGTCCAATTTGCATCGGCCGATGCAGGGATTGCAAGCAAACCCAACACCATCATTGTGCTAATTGCTAGCACCAAATTTCTTGATTGCATTTTCTAGTTTCTCCATATTTGTCTTTTTGTCAACAAAAAAATCCTAAAAATGATTTTTCATCGACTTTTGCAGGAAAACTTATTAGGAGAAAAGAACAATAGGCATAATGGTAGCGGATACTTGAGATCAGTTAACATTAACCCAAATTGATTTCAGGGATCCCCCTACTACCATAATTCTTCAAGTTCTATTTCTCAGATTTCCCGGATCTAATAGTGTTCCATTTTTAAATGCAACACATATCATAATAATGGTAATGGCTGCATGAATATATAGTTTCCTATAATGCCCACATATGGTATTTATTACGAACATATACAATATCCATTTGGATTACATATTGCATTTTCAACTTTTACATTCTTTTTTGTATGATAAATAATCAATAAATTACCGGTAGTGGAATGCACTGGAGTACTGTGCCCAAAAATTCATTGATGTTTTAGGTTACAATGTAGCCCAATAAGCTATGTTTATGGACCTAAGCCTGATAGAAAATGGACTTTCGTGATCATAAACGGTGAAATTAAAAGAAACTGTTACAAAAATATCTGCAGCCATATCCCAGTCCCTTTGTTCTGGAACCAATATTTGCGGATTAGCAATATGTTCAGAGATGAAATCGAAAAGTTAAGTAAAAACTATGTTTCCCGCTTCATTAGGCAATCTCAAGAAAAACTGTTTCCAACAAACTGCCTCTTGCCAACGCCCGGAGTATTAAGATAGAATCAAAAAAGCAATAATGCCCTGACAATTTTGAGATGTGGACATATTCCGACCCTAAAGGCCAGAATAATGCCCTACCACCTATTTAGGAATTCAGCCATAGATGGATCAGGTTCTGCAGTCTATCGGTTGAAATTATAGAACCTGTTACTGGTGCGGGTTCATCCGTTAGCCAGCAATTGATCGCCTCTTGCAGTTCTGTTGTTTCGATCGCTGAACCTGAAACCGAGTGAGGATCATCCCAGGAATTCCACTCTGCAAGCCCGAAAAGATAGCCTCTGTCATTGCCATAGAATATGCGCCCGTCCTTTATCGTAACACTATGTAGCGTATATTCATTCATTTCAGGGGGGGCTTCATAATACCATTGAAGTTCGGGCTCAGTATTACCTGTATAATCCTTTAGACAATATACTCTTGCATCGTTAATGTTCGTGGTGAAATAAATGTACACTTCCCCATCCCCATCATCATAAGCAGTGGATATTACCGGAGAGCCCTGTATACCACCATTGGGAGTGTATTTCCAGATCTGCGAGAGATCAGCTTCGTTCAGGCAATAGAGATCACCGAATCCTGTGAAAGTACCTGTTCCCACATATACCCTGCCATTGTAAACAGTTGGGGTACATGTGCTTTTACCGATGTAGGCCTTCTGAGCATCCGATGTGTCAAATGTACCGTCCGAATTGAAACCAATCGAGAAGCAGTAACCCGCTTCGGAAGAGGAATATAGGCGACCTGTTTCCGGGTTATATGCTATGCAATTCCTGATCTCTTCCCTTTCACCATTGTATCCAAATCCCAACAATTCAGAAACGTTTATTTCATCAATAACTTGCCCGTCGTATTTATCCAGGGATGTAAGATGAAGAGCATCGTCACCGAAGATCAGATATCTTCCTACAACCGATGGCCCTGCCCAGTAATAGCCCTCCCCGGTAGGGGAAACATATGCCCACTCCAGAGTGCCGTCTTCATTATAGCAGTAATATTTGCGGTTTCCCTCAATAAAGGAGGAGAGCCATTCACCAAAAAAGATCCTGCCATCCTCATACATCACAGGAGTGTTCAACTGGGTGAATTCCAGGTTTTCAGAATCAACAGTGACATTCAACAGCTCATCGCCTGATGTAGCGTTATAAGCATATAGTTGCCCGAAAGCGGTAACAAACAATTTTCCATTACCGTAAGCCGGGGTTCCCAGAGGAGCAGTGATACCTCCGACAATGTCGTTAGTCCATTCAATCTCTCCTGTGTTCCTGTCAACTGCAAATAAGGAACCCATTGTTGACACATAAACCATATCCCCTACTACAAGGGGGTGCACATCGACTCCATAAGCACCTGGTACCCCGTAGGTCATAGTAGACCAGGATTCTGATACATCTGGTTCCTGCACAGGTGCCCTGTCGCTTGTGACAGCGTTGTTGTACAAATCTTTGCCGATCAGGGGCCAGTCCGTGGAGGTGAATATCTGCTCACCGACAACCTCTACTGAGGTGTCACCAGTGACTTCATTGTAGTAATAATACTCGGTAGCAGCATCATAAGCAGAAGCCCAGCCTTCCAGGTCATACATTCCACCGTTTGTTTCCGTTGGCACGGTAACATTATAAATGATGGTTTTACTGTTTCCCGCTTCAAGGGTAGTCCCCGTACTGTCAATCCAGGTATATATATCATTTATTTTTGCAAATACCAGACCATCATCCTGTACGGGCGTTACTGTCCATCCATCAGGGAGTTTTTCTTCCAGCATTATGGCTTCCACATCTGTTTCACTAGCTGAGAATACAACCGTTACTGTAAAGATATCTCCCGGTTCAATTGAATCCGGCTCAATACTTCTTACTCCATTGGTCCCAACTGATGCAGCTACCGGAGTGATAAATGCCTGAAAGAGAATTAAAATGATCCCTACTAAAAATATGTATTTATGCATTTTCAATTTAAAACCTCTTATTAATCTTGTTTGTGTAAATCTGGAAACACATGATTTTAATCTTAATGTCTCCAAGATCATGCGTTATAGAATACTAGTTATTAGCATCAGAGATTATAAAACTTTCCAGAAATGTATGCAGTCATCTCAATAAAAAGAGATGACCGCACAACTAAACTTGTTTTCCAATAAGGTCTTTTTCTTAGTGCTGAAATGACAGATCCCGGTTATCAGGTACTATAAGAGGCCATTTCACATGGGAGTCTGTTTTTTCCACTTGAACACCAGTAACTGGAGTTCCGAGCTTGAAATTATGTGGTCTGTACCTGCCAGTGGAGTTTGTTTTTTCCATTTGAACACAGCAAACTGTAATTCACCACTTGTGATCAAGCTACCTCCGTCAGAATCCGGATTGTTCCAGGGGTTCCAATCGACATTGATATAGCCCACCTCTGTTCTGGTGTCCACGCCCTGTGAACCAATTGCTGTCAGGGTTACGTTGTAAAGACCTTCTATATCGTAGGTGTGTACCGGATCCCTTACAGTATAATCCGTGTTACCATCACCATCCACATCCCACCTCCACATTATGGCTCCAGTGGACAGATCGGTGAATTCCACAGTAAGCGGGACATCTCCTGAAGTTGTATTTGCCGTGAAATCCGCAAAGACATATTGCGTATTGAGACTTTCACTGGTAGCAAGGCTGAACAGATAGCCATAGTCATTCCCATAGAATATCCTGCCATCTGAGATGGATACTCCCTGAAGAGTATACCCGTTCTTCTCCGATGGGGGCTGGTATTCCCACCTCACATCCGGCTGGGTGTTTCCAGAAGAATCCTTCAGGCAATATATCTTTGAATATTCGGTATTTGTGGTGAAATAGATATAGATCTCACCGTCACCGTTATCATAAGCTGTTGATACTGCAGGGGATGCCTGCACGCCGCCATTTGGAGTATAGCTCCATATTGGTGACAGGTCCGATTCATTCAGGCAGTAGAATTTCCCATTGGACCCATAAAGGCCACTTCCTACGTATAGCCTGCCATTATAGACCACAGGAGTTGAGGTACTTGCCAGACCAATGTCCTGCCTGACTATATCCGATACATTAAAAGTGCCATCCTGGTTCATACCTACGGCATAGCAGTAACCTGCTTTTGATGAGAAGTAGATCCTGTTGTCCTGCTCGTTATAACAGATCGATGAAGCGATCTGGCGGGCATCAAAATCCGGCCATAGAGAGGACACATTAAGTTCATCCACGGTTATGCCGTCATTTCTGTTGACGGAAGTAATGTATGACCCATCGTCCCCGAAGACAAGATAATCACCTGAACTTCCAACCACTGCTGCTCCTGCCCATTTGTACTGCTTTCCGCTGGAAGATGACCTGTTCCAGCATTCTGCTCCGGTATCATCATAACAGTAATATTTGTTCTCTCCCCCATAATCCCCGATGTATATCCTGTTATCAATGAACGTGATAGGGGAATTCAATTCCCCGGAAGATACTGTGACATCCCAGAGCTGGACACCGGTCATAGCGTCGAAAGCATGGACCTTCCCTGCATTCGTGGGCACGAACAACTTCCCATTACCGTATGCAAGGTTCCCTGTAAGGAAACCACCGCCGCTTGATGAACTTGTCCATTGCAGCAACCCTGTGTTCTTATCATAGGCCCACACAGACCCGTCAAATGTTGATACATACAATAGGTCCCCGACAACAAGAGGAACAACATCTATTCCTGCCATTCCACTTGAAGTCACATACGTGTCCCAGCATTGCGGAACCTCGGGTGCGGTAATTGGTGCTTTGTCAGACGTTATGCCTGTCTTTTGTGTATCCACCTGAAATTGTGTCCAGTCGGCTGCTGAAGCCACCATCGGTAAAAATATCAGAATTATAAGTATTGAACTCAGAAACAAAAACGTTCTTTGATCTTTTTTCAAATTGGTCCCTCCATCCCTGCATATTTGCTTAATTTGCCTTTTGTCACAAAGGACACTGGTTCATACGAACTCCAGCCCTTTAGGCTGCCTGAAGAAAGCGTGTGCCACCAGGACAAAAACCTGTTGTTGTTTTTCATATTATTCCAAAAATTATATCCCGCCATTATTTCCGTATTACCAAAAAATAAAAAAAAAGTTCACCCGGTTTCCCGGATGAACAAGACCTGAATCGGAATTCAGGGTTATTCAGTTGAGGCAAGCCACTGTGAGATGACTTCCTGCAACCTGTCTGTGGTAATACGTGCTCCTGTTACTGGAGCAGGTTCGTCGGTAAGCCAGCAGTTGATTGCCTGCTGCAGTTCACTGGTGACCACGTTTTCATCGGCTACAGAGTCGATGTCATCCCATGGGTTCCAGTCCTCTTCGATAACAACAAAGTCATCACCATCAACATTGATGCCGTTGACATCCACAGCGTTAACCATAGCAGAAACAAAACCTGTGAAGTCATAGGTAGCTGCAGATTCATTGTATGGGATCTGTACAATGTATGAGATGGTTGTGGTATTTCCAACAAGCATATCATCTGCCCATACCCATTCATAGGTATCTGCTGCATCAGGACATGCCCTGAATGATGAACCATCGTTGTCTGCAGGAGTTAATATCCATCCTGCAGGAACTTCTTCAATCACTGTGAGAGCTTCAATGTCCTTGAGGGCTTCAAACTCAATGGTTACCAGAGTTGAGTTGTGCTGGTCTGTAGTAATGACTTCATCCTGCATGAAAGTCTGGGTTGCAATGGTCCTGATTGCTTCCACAGGAGAATCGTCGTTAACTGTGATGATCACACCATAGTTTGCACCATCTGCACTTGCGACATATGTGCCGGTTTCATTCAGTGTCCACAGTGGACTATAGAACTCAACGACATCGCCATCATTGAGATGATTGGCACCAGTGCCATACGGTGCGAGCTCGCCGTTGATGAGAAGTCCCCAGCCGGTACCATTTACAGCACCGATATCATTGATCCAGAAGGAAGCAGGATATGGGTCTGATGCAGGGGAATAGGCTGCATCAATAGCAAGATCGGTCTCCATGAGAGCTCCGAGGTCTGTCAGGGTATCCCATGATGAAGGAGCAGCAGGATCGACTAAACTTGCATCTAATGTATTGTCGTTCATCAGTGTAACTTCACCCTGCCAGAGAATCACAAGGCTGGATTCGATCTCACTGTCAGCGGCAATCCATGCGCCCATGAGTGGATAGGTGTCGCTTCCGAATGCATCCTCACCAACACCATTGCCATCGGCATCATTACCTGCATAGTCGGAGTAGTAGTTACCGAGATAACCTGTGCAGCTTGCGCCTCTGTAGGTGTAGGTGACCTCCTCGGAGGTGTTGAAGACAGAACCTGTTGCACTTGTAATAGGCACAGTGACATCAATGAAGTTGTTCAGGTACACCTGACCACTTAACACACATTCAGATAACGATAACATTTCATTGTTACGAATGATATTATTTGAATTACCATTATTTAAATAAAATTGTCCACTGCTAAGGTAATTGTTTTCAAATAAGGAATCGGTAGCATCTACTGTAAAGCGACCATATGAGAAATTATTATCCCTTACAATTAGATTTGAGGCAGAACCCTCTAATCGTCCCAAGTCACCAGAGCAGTTCTCCATCAGGATATTATTACCCTCTACACCGATCTCGGGAAGTATGTAACCATCATGTCCATCCGACAATGCTTCAAAATCACAGTTTCTGAAAACAGTATCATTCTTAATAGACGCACCATCTCCAGTACCTACATTTCCAATGAAACTGCAGTCCTCATATGTCATTCCAGGATTATATACATCGAGCTGAAGTGGATCCACGCTGTACGGTCCCATAGCCCCAATAAATGAAATGCCCCTGAAGGTTGTCCCTGAAGCATCAGCATCAACAAAACCATGATCCACACCAATCTTTATCACATTATTCATACTGTTGCCGTTGGTAGAAATGATTACTTCACCTTCACCTTCATCAGCCATGAAAGTCAGGGTTTTGGGTATGAATAAGTAGGCCTCCATCCAATCTCCCGGAAAAGTGTATGTACCGGGTGCCATCATGATAGTGTCCCCTTCCTGTGCATTGTCGATTGTATCCTGCAGGGAATCAAGCGTAGTTATGTGAATAATAGGATCGTGCGTGACAACGACATTCACAGTGTCATCAGCAATTGGTGTCTCCACGTAAGCCTCTCCAACAAAAGTGTATGCAGATGCAGATCCACTGATCGTTTTGAGACCGGCTATTTCAAGGGAATTGACAGTAACATCATAAGTTATAGTATGGATATCACCGGGATGCAGTTCCGGACCTGACGCAATCCAGGAAGCGGTATCGCCAATAACGGAGAAGGCGTATCCTGCACTCTGGTTTTCTGTGACGGTCCAGCCAAATGGAATCGTCTCTTCAAGACCCATACCTACAAAATAATCATCGGTACCTGTACATTCCAGATCCACTGTAACGGTAAAGGTATCTCCCGGAGCAACGTCTGTCACTGGGACCGTTCGGTCTGCGATCAAATTTACATCTGCCAGGGCAGGAGTCACCAAAGCAGTAACGGCTACTATTGCCACCATCAACAATAGCCCCAATGTTCTATTTACATTCATTTTCGTACCTCTATATTTCACTCTGTGTTTTTACTCTTCTTTTTATTTCTGAAAGCTTATTTTACATAGGAGTCTGTTTTTTCCACTTGAACACCATGTACTGGAGTTCAGAACTTGAAATCACATGACCTGTGCTTATTGGAGTTTGTTTTTTCCACTTGAACACTGCATTCTGGAGCTCAAAGCTGGCTATCAAGTTACCACTTACAGAAAGTTCGTCATTGTAAGGATTCCAATCACCTTCAATGCAGTAGAGATAACCAGCGTTGGTACCATAGTACACCTTGCCCTGGGAAACTGCAGCTCCCTGTAAAACATAGCTAGTATCACCGGGAGGATTATACTCCCAGATGAGCGTGCCATTCTCGTCAAGACAATACAAGGACCCGTCCTCCATTGCTGACGTGAAATAAATAAACGGTTTGTCGTAATAGGTTGAAACGACCGGAGATGATTTTACACCATCTGGCGCATCATATGACCAGATCAGCTGTCCGGTGGAATCATCCACACAGTTGAGCTTACCTGTATAGCCGTGCTCACCCTGTCCGACATACACCCTGCCATTATAGACCACAGGTGTGGATGTGCTGAACCCTTGCATCAGGCTCCAGCCATCATTCAGGAATTGACCTGTACCGGAGTTGAAGCCTATCTTCCAGAGGAATCCCATATCCTGGCCCTGTTCAGAGGTGGCATAGACATAACCGTCCTCATATACCACCGAAGAACGGAACAGACCCGGAGTTTCATTTGCAAAAGATATCCTGGTGCTCACATCGCTGTCAAGGTTCACCTCATCAACAAGAGTGCCTTCCTTCCTGTCAAGACATACCAGTTTACCTTCATGTGTCGAATAAACTACATAGTCCCCGACAACAGAAGCACCGTTCCAGATGAATCCCGCACTATCGTTATTCGGGTAGCTCCACAGATGGTTTCCAAGATCATCATAACAATGATAATATTTGGTTCCCACATCCAGTCCAAGTCCATCTCCAATGTATATCCTGTGATCAAAGTAGGTTATCGGTGATTCAAAACCTTCATCCGAGACCTCAATTGACCACTGTTCAACACCGGAATCTGCATTATAGGCAGACAGGTTACCGCCCATTGATGCAACGAATATGTTACCGTCACCATATGCCGGTGTACTGGACTGGATAATAGCAGGTTCCAGACCTTTCTTCCACAGGAAAGTAGCATCGTTCTTATTATGTGCATAAAGTGTGCCGTTTGAAGTGTAAGTGTAAACCACATCCCCAACCACAACCGGCGGACAATCGATATGTTCTCCTGAATGATCAGCACTCCATTTGAGTCCTGCAGAATCATCTATCGGAGCATAACTGCCTGTCATACCGGGCTTAAGCCATCCATTCTGGAACTGAGCCCAGTCATCGCCTGTCAGTGTGCCAACAGGCATTTCGGATCTTACTGAAACAACGGGTTCCAACACATTATTTGTTTCTAAAAGCTCCACGTTCTGAGAATCACTATCAACGATAACGGTTAATCCAACGTTTCCGGTAGTTGATGGCATCCATGTAAAACTGACACTGCCGTTTGTATCGGGAGATACTGCAGGCAAAGTAACATCGGCAATGATAGTACTGCCTTCCATTACAGAGACATTGCAGGGAACAGAAGCCTTGTAACCGATATTTTCGACACTGGCTGTCATCTCATACGTATTGTTCACGTAGATCTCAGACGGGGTCAGTGATGTTGGACGAAGGTCGCAGTTTCCGCTCACCACAGAGATGGTTTTGGGTCGAATGTTGTTATTTTCATCCGCCTCCACAATTGCATTATCAGGATCAACCTGAACGTAAAGGGTGTGATCACCGGCCTGGGATTCTGTAGGTGTCCAGACGAATGTGAGTGTCTCAGACAGACCAGCAGCAACACCATCAGTGATAGTTTGGTTACTGAACTCCACCCCATCAATCAGTAAGCTAACTGCTACATCGTTGCCTGAGTAAGTTGTCCCTTGATTTTCAATAATTGTTGTGATAACATTTGGCGTATCACAAAATGCCGTCGTGGCTGCAAAATCTAAGGTTTTAGGGATCAGGTCAATGAAAGCATTGCTTCCGTCATAGCAATATATTGCACCACTACCGATTGTGAGCAATTTGCCATCGTATATTGCTGGCGAGGTACCTCCGAAGTTACCCTTCCAGAGAATATCACCGGTGAATGCATCCAGAGAATACAGTCCAGCATACCCGAACATTCCACCTCTTCCTCCAACATAAACCTTGCCATCGGCAACAGCTACAGATTGGGTCCACTGCCCCAGCCCGAGAGAAGCATCGGTTTCCCATACAATATCACCGGTACTTGCATTGAAACAGAAGGTTTTACCACGCTGATAACCACCGGCTACATAGACATTGCCGTATGCCAGCGTGGGTGTTGCATCAGTCCTCCATGTTTCCCGTTCCCAGACAATAGATCCATTATTGGCATCAAGCGCATACGTTGCCCCGGTACCATAGAAATTATAAGTAGTTACGTAAACACGGCCGTCATCTCCGCAAGCCACAGAACCGCATGCATTCTGTTCCAGTGAGGTTTCCCACAGTTTCGTACCGGTGTCAGCATCAACGCAATATACGAAACCCTGTGTTAAAGACCCATTTACTGTATTCTGGTAACTGAAACTTGTCAGGTACACCTTGCCGCCCATATAAGCAGCGTATCCCTGTGCCCGGGGGCCACTAAGACCTGATCCACCATCGTCAAATGTTGAAAAATTCCATAACTCTGTACCGTCTGTTTCATTGAGACAATAATAGTGACCTCCATCCCAGTCGCTGCAGAATACTTTTCCGTCTGCAATGGTTGGACCACCATTTACAGAAGCAGCTTTAACCCCGTCAACCGGCGGATTTTCAAATGTCCAGATAATATTGCCTGTTGCTGCATCAATGCATGTTGTATTCTGCCCTGATGATGTGAAAACGCGACCATTATGGTATGCTGGAGAAGCCCATGAGCCATATTCCATAGCATCGACCCCAGTACTCCACTCCAGACTCCCATCGGTCAGGTTCACGGCTTTGATATAGCTAAGACCCGAATCCCATGAACCACCCTCCTTACAATTCACAAACACTTTACCTTCAGCAATGACCACAGATGAATCCCCTATAGCATCCAGAGGATCACTCATCCAGGCGATCTGGTTTGTATCAGGCCCAATGATCTGGTAACCTGTATGCCCAGCATCCTTGTGGAACTGATGCCAGGAATCACTTGTTGTCTCTTCCGCCATAGCCGGCGAAATAAGCAATACTAAACTCAAAAAAATGAGTGTGAAGATAATTGTTTTCAACTTATTATTCATAGATAATAGCCTCCATTAAGGATAGCACAGCTTTTTTTCTTCAATGTGAAATTACATTTTGAAATCATACCAGGTCACCACACCACTTGCATATTGAATGATTGTTAGACAAACATATTAGGTTTGAGACTTAAAATTGATAGTTTTTTATATACTTAAATGTATTGTTTTAGATAATTTATTTTAGCTAAATTGGTAATATAAAATGCATAAGATTCAAATCTTAAACAACTTCCATAATAGCCCCCATCAAGGACATCACGACTTCTTTTATTCAATGTGAAATTAGATTTTGAAATCATACCAGGTCACCACACCACTTGCATATTGAATGATTGTCAGACAAACCTATTAGGGTTGAGACTTAAAATTGATAGTTTTTTATATACTTAAAGGTATTGTTTTAGATAATTTATTTTAGCTAAATTGATAATATAGAATGCATAAGATTCAAATCTTAAACAACTTTCCTTCAATTTTCCAATAATTCAAATATCATAACTAGGTCCTATAATCTTGCATCAAACCAATATCAGTAAAAGCATCCAGTAATCACTCTTCAGAAAAATTTCGGACCCATTTTATGTTGAAAGATGTTTCAAAAAATGGTAGAACAAGAAAAATGACGCAACTTGAGCAGATTAATGAAAAAGACTCGGCTTTTAAATCAAAGCTCTAATCAATTATCACCTTTCTTGTTTGTATAAATTTGACCATACATAGAAACGATGCCTGGACCCATTTAAGCATGTGTTTTGGGCTGATGCTCGTTAGCATTCAGAATTGCCTCAATTTATAGAAAATGTATGCAGTTATCCCCATAAAAGAGATAACTGCACAATTCCACTTATGTACCCGATAATATCCTTTTCTTTAATATGAAATGGACAGATTCCAGTTATCAGGTACTATAAGCGATCATTTCACATGGGAGTCTGTATTTTCCATTTGAGCACAGCAAACTGGATCTCGCTATTTGCTATCAAGCTACCTCCATCTGAATCAGGATCGTTACAGGAGTTCCAGTCCAAAACAGTATCAGGCCTGTAAATGACATTGTCACTGGCATCGATCCCATAACCCGTAATTCCGGCACAATCAATGACCACGCCAGCCCTAGAATCACCTTCAATTACAAGTGATTTCGATATATCCAGAGTCTCGGTATAGACACCATCATAAATGTGAATACTATCCCCAGATCCAGCAACGGCCATAGCATCATTAATTGAAGGATAGATGTATAGAGTATTGGTACTTGCCATAGTCATGGTACCTGCTGTATTCGTACCGGATTCATCGTCATCGACATAAAGTGTAGCACCTTGAGCTACACTCATTAACATTATCAATCCTATCATGAGCGAAAAGCCCATTTTTCTGATATTAATTTCTATCGTTCCACCATTTAAAACTAATAAATTAGAAAGACAATATAATAAATTCCAAATATACTGTTGAAATATATTAAGTGTAATCGGAATTTATAGTGAATGTCGTATAATTCAAATATGATATAAACGTTTCTATTTAAGATTGTTTAAGATTTTATTAGTACTAATATATGTGAACCATCGAGAAATTGATTGGTTCAATGAATGATAAATATATAAGAAAAATGCTCACTGAACGCATATAGCAAAAGATGAACATCCCGGCGTATCTAACTCAAATATTAAGTAATTCTCACCCTCATCGATAATTTCGTTAGACAGCTCATGAAACATATCGCCCTCATTCCAGCGATAGCTATTTTGGTGGCTGCACTACATAAGGAAACTTTTGCCAATGATATGTGTGTAGGTCTTTCTCATATGGACAGTAATAATAGTGGCTTTATCGAGATCATCTTTCCTAACTTCACAGGATCATCTATAAATTTAACAATAAAAGGTTCACTGCATAGGTTTCCAACAAAAAAAGTGGAGATGAACATGTTAATTATAAGAATAGCTTAAGTAATATCCATATAGCCATCAAGTGACGGAAAACTTCCGATGGAGCATGCATCACCATCGTAGAGGTTATCAATGCATACAATTGTTTCAAAAATAGAAAACTTATTGGAAGTGGATCGGATGTTCAAATTGGAGATCTTACCCTCGAACGTTCTATCTTATTATGTTAAACTTAAAGTAGTTATTACCCCTTCCCATTTCCCCCGAGTTCCAGCCACCTCAAAAAAGTAGCTGAAGAAACAGTATCCCCAAGCCCCACCGTGGATACCGGCTTTTCACAGATGATGGTCGGCAGGATACACACCAAAAAGTCCCTGTACTCCCCGCATACACCGCCCTCAAACTGTTCGCCACCAATAAGGTCCTGCAATTTGCCTGCCTGCCTTATCCCTTCTTCGCTTCTGGCAAGACCACTCACTGAATCTTCAAGTTGGGATCGTTCAGGCAGTTTTCCTGATGCTGCAAAAGCTGCTGCACACATAACACCGAACTGCATGCTCCGCATCTCACGAAGAGGCGTGGAAGTTCCTTTCCTGAAAATGCCCATAATGAAATCACGTGTATGCAGGACGATCTTCTTCAGGCCGGTGGATGAAGCACATTTGACACAGGCATCCAGAATAGCGCAGGCATCCATTTTTCGTATCATGTCCGAGGGAACACCATGCAATTCAGTAAGCATTACCAGTTCATCCTCGTTCATTCCGATGCTATCCACCGTACCGGAAAGTTCGGTGAAAATGGAAACACCCATATCCACACTCATGAAATGACCGAACTCAACATGGATCGGAAGATCAGGATTGCGTGCTTTCCAGTCCTTTAATTGTGAGTGTGCCTTTTCAAAACGCGCAGTATATCCGGAACCGTCAGGATAGCATTTCTGCAACTGATTGAAACCGGAAATGATCGCCCCGTCCATCTCGGTCACATGCTCACGACTGTACTCTTCAAATTCATGAGTGATCGTAAGTTCCGTATTGATATCATCATAAGTGGCAATGAAACGATTCTCTCTGGCCACTATTACCTCTGTGCCGAAAAGATCGAAACGGGTTCCACTGCTAAAATCAAAAACAAAATGGATGATCTCATTAGCGTCTTTGGAGGTTGAAGCATCCTGTGGAACGGACTTTCCCGAAAAAATAATGTTCCCGCCTGACATCAATGGCTTTATGCCTTCTATATCACCAACCGCATTCATGACAACCTGATCTGCACCCATGTGGGACATGACGTTTGCCATTATTCCCATATTCCCCCCAAGGCGTATCTCACTTTTCCCATAATATCGGCTTTTCAGGAAATGAAAAACATCATCAGAATAGATGAACCATTCCGCACCTGTGTCTTTCTGCATATGCAGGACCAATCCTGCCACAAGATCAGAGATCGACCTGATCTCACCCGGAGCATCGCGTATATTCTCAAGCAGTTCCTCCATATCCACAATCTCCATGAGATCTGAGATCTCCTCCCCGGTTATCTTGTACACAGCATCGATGTTGACGTTATATCCACAAAGGATCTTCATGGGAATGCCTCACTTAAGCTTTGAAAGAAATGCCATAAATGCAGTAGCTGAGATCGCATCCCCTATACCAACAGTGGCAACAGGTTCACTTACGACCTTTGTAGGAATGATAAGAGCATCATACTGCGGTGTGCATATACAACCATTCTCGAAATCTTCCATGCCACATATTCCGCTCCTCACTAGATGCTTTTCGAGCTTTTCAAGTTCCTTGTGACCTTCATCGGAGATCGGAACATCAAGACCTGACTCTGTACTTTCAAGGGAAACTATCTCACCGTGAGATGCCTTCGCAGCTGCAACTGTTGATCCAAAAAGCAGGGCTTTGCGGTGGTCTTCAACAGATACGGGGCAGTTCTTCGACACAAGGCAGATGTAAAATCCAAGGGAATGGATGTGCACCCTTTCAAGTTCAAGCTCCTTCAAAAGCTTCACAGCGCCCTCGTACAGTGAAACGATAGCATTCTCGCCCTTATTGATGACAGAATAGGCCAGTTCCTCATAACCAAGAACGTTCAGGGCATTTGCAACCTCAACGGTGTCAAGGCCAAGGGAATGAACATGCTGCCGGACTATATGTTTGAGTATGGCCTTCCTGATGACCTTGTTCTGTATTGAAGTGAATTCCACGTGTATACGTATGTCAGGATTGCCTTCCTTGAGCTCTTCGATGACATTTACGGCCTTCTCAACATAGTCCATGTAGGTAGAGCCATCCTCATACTCCTCTTTTATCATCTGGTAGCCTGCCAGTATGGCACCGTCAATGTTAGCCTGCAACTGGGGAATCCTCTCGTAAAGCTCAGGATCCATCTCGATACGGATCCACTTTGGCCGGGAAGAGATGATCAGACGATTATCCCTTGGAATGACAAAATGCTCTCCCGCGAACTTCACATCCATTCCCTTTGAGAATTCCAGTATCCAGTTGACCTTTGGCCTGTTATCAGGATCGAATGCCTGTTTAGGATGCTTCAGCACAAGCTTCCCGTCCTCTACCACAGGGAACAGCAGGTTCTCGGAATCTACAAAGTATTCTGCCTGCTCCTCAGAAAGCCATGGGACATAGGTAATTACTTTCTCAATTCCCATGGATGCCAGAAGGTTGGAGATGATGCCTGCCTGGCCGCCCATTCTTGCAGAATCAAACACCAGATGGTCAGTAAGCCAGTCATGGATCTCAGTTGTATTCGTCGGCACCTCGGCGGCCTTTCCGTCACGCATAGCGATGATAAGTCTTGCAACAAGATCAGAAGGAGAATCGATCTGGCGCGGATACTCGAAAACCTTCTCCCGAACCTCTGATATATCCACATTCATCAGCAGATGCTCAATATCCTCCGCGCCTATGTGCTTGATGGCATCGATATTGCTGTTATATGCAACAAATATCCCCCTGACATTTCCAATAGACGAAAGAATGTCCTCATAGGACTTTTGATAAATAGAATCCCACTCCCTTATTTCCATAAGATCACCTTCAAATTCAAACTGCCAGATCGGCCATTTTACGTAGTATATTCAGCATTGATCCTCACATAATCGTACGTCAGATCACAGCCCCATGCTGTCGCACAGGAATCCCCCATATGGAGATCCACCTTGATAATTACCTCCGGGCTACCCATGATAGAGCCCAGCTGTTTTAGCAGCTCACTGTCCTCTGATACGATCTTCCCGTTATCAACCAGAACTGCAGAATCCGAGCCATTGGAAAATGCAAGCGAGATCTTACCCTGGTCAACATCCGCACCGGAATAACCTGCTGCTGCCACAACTCTCCCCCAGTTGGGGTCCTTGCCGAAAACTGCGGATTTTACAAGAGGAGACCTGACAATAGCCTTTGCAACAAGCCTGGCATCGTCCTCTGAAGCTGCACCCCTGGCCTGTACCTCGATCAGCCTTGTAGCGCCTTCTCCATCTTTTGCGATCTGTTTTGCAAGGTCCGTCAGGACATGCTCAAGTCCCTGCTGGAACTCGTTCATATCAGGCTTTATCCCGGAAGCACCTGTGGCTGTAAGCAACACCATGTCATTGGTACTGGTATCCCCATCCACTACCACCATATTAAAGCTCTTGTCCACTGCTTTTTTCAGGCAACTGTCAAGAACATCGGTATCAACTTCAGCATCCGTGTAGACAAAACCGAGCATAGTACCCATATTCGGTTCGATCATTCCTGAGCCTTTGCCAATACCACCAATACAAATGCCGGAACTAAGTTCAACAGCAGCCATCTTCGGAACAGTGTCCGTTGTCATAATAGCGCGTGCAGCATGGCTGTTTCCCTGAGGTGATGATGTAAGCGAACCCATAACTTCATCGATGTTGTCATTTATCCACCCAACATCAAGTTTCCTTCCAATTACACCTGTGGATGCCACGCCAATAAGCTCACTGTCAACCCCAAGTTTCGTCGAAAGAACAGCTGCCATCTCCCTGGCATCAGCCAGACCTTCCTCGCCGGTAAAAGCATTTGCATTGCCACTGTTAGCTATTATAGCAGCCAGTTTTCCGTTCTTCTGAAGCGCTTCGCGCGTCACGACCAGAGGAGCAGCTATCACTTTATTTCTGGTAAAAACACCTGCTGCATTGCCTTCAGCTACGATCACCGCAAGACCCATCTTTCCCGGCTTGATACCGTAAGAACGTATACCTTTTACTGAACATATGCCGCCATCTATAATTTTCATTTAAACCACATTAAATACCTGCAAGACCGCGGATTATATCCCCACGTGTGATTATGCCCACAAGCTTATCGTCATCGAGAACCGGAAGCCTGTTAACTTTATGCTTTGTCATTAATCTGGAAGCATCTTCAACTGAACTTTCAAGGCTCACAGTGAAAATATCTTTCTCCATAATCTCACTGACCGGTTTTGAACCGACATCTGAAAGCATCTTCTTGGTATCCTCCCAGCTGATAAGTTCACGTATGGGTATCTCTATGACCTCAAATGGACTGGGAAGCCACAGACCGCCATGTTCAGGGATCTCCAGAAGTTTTAGAAGATCACCTTCTGAGACAATACCCATAACATTACTGGCAGAAACCACAGGAACGCCGCTTATGTCCTCTTTCTTCAGCAACTGTGCAACACTGCTGATGGAATCTTCAGGACTGCATACAATGACACTACTGCTCATAATATCCTTTACTTTCATGATCATATCTCCTTTTTCTTTATTTACGGTGAAGTTGCCGGCATCCAGATGCCAGTGGTCTCATCAAGCCCACACATCACGTTCATGTTCTGGATCGCCTGCCCTGAAGCACCTTTCACAAGATTGTCTATCGCTGAGATCACAACGATGCGACCATTATTAGCATCTACTTCAAATCCGATATCGCAGAAGTTCGAGCCCCTTACAGCACCAAGGGATGGGATGTCATCCAGTACCCTGACAAAAGGTTTGTCCTTGTAGAAATCTGCATAAATGTTCCTGACATCTTCCACAAACAAGCTGTCATTTACGAACAGGTGGGCTGTCGTAAGAATTCCACGAATAGATGGAATAACGTGTGGTGTAAAGCTTACATCCGTCAGTTTGCTGTCCAGACGATTCAGTTCCTGGAAGATCTCAGCCCTGTGCCTGTGGGTCGTCAGCTTGTATGCCTGCACATTCTCTGCCAGATTAGGATAATGGGATGACGGTGTTGGATTGATACCCGCACCTGTGATTCCTGATTTGGAATCGAAGATCGCCATTTTGAGAAGCCCGGCAGCAGCAAGTGGTGCTGCAGAAAGAGTTGCTCCAGTGGGGTAGCATCCCGGATTTGCGATGAATGACTGCCCCTTTATCTCAGGATGGAGTTCGACAAGGCCAAAGACCGCATCTCTGGGATCAGCGTGTTCCATTCCATAGACCTTTTCGAAAATATCGGTATTCAAACGATAATCTGCGCTCAGGTCAATGACCTTCACGTCATTGTCGATAAGCTCAGGAACTATGTTCATTGCGGTTCCATGTGGTACGGCCACAAATACGACATCGCAACGCTCTTTGATCTCTTCCAGACCAAGATCTTCGAACTTAAGGTCAGAAAATCCACGCAGGTGTTTGTGCGTATCACTTACAGCTTCCCCTGACAATCTGCGGGACGTTGCTGCTTCAATGTTAACGTTCGGATGGTTCAAAAGCAGGCGCATCAGTTCGCCACCTGTGTAACCGGAGGCACCGACTATTCCTGCATTGATCATATCGGTCATGCATTTATGTATAGTTCCAAGATTAATTAAGGTTGTTATATTTACGGTACTTTTATCCGGTTGTGCTTTACCGCTAATCTTGAAAATTTTTTGTCACATACACCATCATGGCAACAACTGAAAACTTTTGTGATTTGCTTCTTTGAACCAGATAATCAAAACACGTTTATTTATTTCGACCTACACACGAATATTTTATCTGCTTTTGAGCTTATTGTAATTATACAAGAATTATATATAAAGTGGTCAAAATGTTTATAAAGATTGGATGCAACTGTACTGATAACTTTTTGGATTTGAACTGCAAAAGCTGAATGCCGTACAAAGATTTTCAAGCATATTTATAAGGCATAACACATCATTTCGGTGTGTAGCAAAACATAACCCATTGAGAAATAACAATGTTCCATAAAAAGAATATTCCCTCTGATATCCGAGTTGTCATAGCACTTGTTATACTTACCTGCATATTCATAACGATCCCAACCTTGAGTAATACGCCCATACGAACAGCCCTTGGGCTTCCAATGGTCTTGTTCTTGCCAGGTTATGCATTGATAGCAGCACTTTTTCCGGGCAAGGATGACCTGGACGGGATCGAGCGATTAGCACTTAGTTTTGGTCTTAGTATTGCAGTAGTTCCCCTTATTGGCCTTGCCCTCAACTATACACCATGGGGAATAAGGCTATTCCCTATACTGATATCACTTTCAGCTTTCACCGTCATAATGTGTGCAGTAGCAGTGTTCAGAAGGAATAATCTTCCGGAAGATGATAAGTTCACCGTTCCCTTTTACTCAGTATATGTTTCAGCAAAGGAAGAGATCTCAAAGAAACCGGAGAACAAGATCGACAGAATCCTGACAATTCTTCTCGTAATATCAATAGTAGCTTCAATAGTAACTCTTGCATACGTTGTCGTTACACCAAAAGAAGGTGAAAAATTTACTGAATTCTACATACTCGGACCTGAGGGGATAGCTGATAACTATCCCACCAATCTCCAGTTTGGTCAAAGCGGTACCGTTATCATTGGGATTGTGAACCATGAATATGCAGATACTGAATATTCCATAAAGCTAATGCTTGAGAATAATTCACAGATGATGGGACAGGATCTACATCAAATAATCCTTCAACACAACCAAACGTGGGAGAAAGAAGTAACATTCACACCTGCATCTGCAGGTGAAGACATGAAACTGCAATTCTTGCTCTACAAAGACAACAACATGACAGAATCTTATCGAGACCTTCTTTTATGGATCGATGTGAAGGAGATGTGAAATGGAGACAGGAACTGAAGATGTTGTTGTGGAAAATGATCTCTTCAACAAGATAGGGAGAATGGACCAATTCAAAATCGATCTTCTTGTTATAGCCATCCCTTCATTAATGATAATAATTGCGGAGATGTCATTATTTGCGGGCATGACAAAGTTCACGTTGTGGACACATTTTATCCTGCTGATAATTTTAACATTGTCTACAATGATATTTAACGACAAGAACAAACAGCATATATTGCATGCATTCATTCTCCTGTCCTTGCTAAGGATACTCAGTCTATTAATGCCAGTGTTCTTTGAGATGACACTTTATTCCTATGTATTCATCTATGCACCTCTGGCAATTCCGATATATATTCTTGTAAAGGACCAGGGTCTTGGGCTTTCAGACCTTGGTATTACCAGGAATATAAGGTACTATGACCTGCCTCTTGTCCTGATAGCAAGTATTGTGATCGCAGCAGGGGAATTCCTTATCATCAAACCCAGCTATCTTATACCGGATCTATCATTATTGAACTTACTTAAGTTATCTATCATAATGATTTTTTTTGTAGGTCTGATCGAAGAACTTATATTCAGATCAATACTGCAAACGAAGCTTGAAGAAATGATAGGCAAGTACCAGGGACTTATCCTTGCAACTATACTTTTCGCAGTTATGCATTCCGGATATGGTACGCAATATGAGATAGCATTTGCCGGGTTTGCAGGTTTTATACTTGGAACCATGTACTTAATAAGAAGAAATCTGTTACTCGTGACGATGACACAGGGACTTGTGAACATAATGCTCTTTGGAGTACTCCCTCACATAGTAACTCCCAAATTGGATACTTCAGAGTTAGCTACGGAAAATAACAAGTTGATAGTTGGTTTAATAATTTTGGTCTTATCAATCGTTGCAATCGGATTTATTGAATTAAGAAGGAATAAATAAGTCAAAAGAAAACAAATCCTTTGACCTAGTTTAATATGAGGTCTGCTTCAATTGATGGTCAGACTTTATAAAAGCAAATATAATTTCATAACATCCATATAGTATACTACTAATGTTTTAATTAAGGGAGAGAGTAGCAAATGCTAACGAGCATAATTTCAACTACTAGTACTGTATCAATGATGACAGATATAGGGTTACCTGAATATAGTGTACTAACAGTCATTGTTCTTATATTTCTATTGTCCGCAAAAGAGATTTTATCTGCTTCAAAGTACTGGACTAAATCCTTAGGTACATCTCTTAATATGGACATATTCGCACTTCTCGTAGTATTTACAGGCATTGTGATCTTCAAGATCACAGAAATAATTTAAAATTAATATCAAATTAGTAGGAAAAGTTTTTCCTTTAACCTTTTTTCGACTTTTTTTAGCTTTTTTCTTGCATATGAGCATCTTGAGAAATAGTCTCCACAGGTACATCTTCAAACGGCTCCTCAAGAATAACTTCACCCCAGTTTTCAACTGGATTTCAATTTCATTGGAAACGCTCACCTTGTGAAAGGAAGGCGGATTAACAACATCGGCAATAATCGGAAATAGAACTTATGCCCAAAAGCTCAACTACAGTTGAAGTCTCCAGAATGATTATGAATCTTAACTTACATTACTAGAGGGCAGAATTAAGACAAGGAGATAAAATGAGCATAACTAAAAAAATATATCTTGCAGCACCCCTGTTCTCTGAAGCTGAACAGGAATTCAACAAAAAGCTGGAAACTGCACTGGAAGAGCTTGGATTCTCGGCCTTTGTACCCCAGGAGGATTCGAACGATACAGAAGCAGCAAGAGAGGACATGGATTCCAGTAATATATTCCAATTAAATGTTGAAGCCATCGATGCCTGTGATATACTGGTCGCTGTTCTTGATGGTGGCACTGACGTGGACTCCGGGACCGCATGGGAGATAGGGTATGCCTATGCAAAGAACAAGACAGTAATAGGCATTAAAACCGATTTCAGGACACTGGGACCCGAGGGTCTTGTAAACCTTATGATAGGGGAATCTGCTAATGAGCTTGAGACCAGTGTCAAAGCCCTTCTGAAAAAGATGGAAAAATACAGATAAGAGGAATCCACACCCTCTTCACTTACAACATGAATTGAACTTTTCTTCTTCAATATTACCCCGCGGGCTTATCTCTTTGAAGATCTGACCCTCGAACCAATACATTTGTGCACCTGTCAGCCAGGCATCGTGTGACAGACCGGCCTTTAAGCAGGTGTGACTCAAAAAATCTATCGCATCAAAATCGTTCTCAGGTGCCACCTGTGGAAGCAGCAAGCCCTGGTACGGACCGTCCTTAGCAATCAGGCCGTGTCTGCCTATCTCTATGACATCAGGGAGCTTTTGAGGAGGTACATCAATAAGCTCAGGTTGTGTCAGTATAGTGACCTCCACAACAATGCCATCCATCTCAGAGATAACCACTGCAGGAAAACGAGGATCCCTTGTTGCTGCCGAGATAGCAGAATCAATGATAGCATCACTCAAAGGAGAATCAGGATATGGATGACCGATACAGCCTCTCAGATCACCTTCGATCGTCAATGTCACAAAGACCCCGCGCAATTCATCAAAAACTTCCGGCAAACCGGATACCTGCATTTTCTTTCCATTCTCAAGGAACAGTTCGATCGTATCCCTTGCAAGAACTACCGCCTTCTCACCTTCGAAATCACTGAGCATATTCAACCCCCCCCATCACATTCATTCAGTGTCAAGATATTTCTTTGCAGCCACTTTCAAGGCCTCTATACCGGGTAGTGCATCCCCTGCAAGATAATCGATACATGCCCCGCCGCCGGTGCTGATATGTGAGAACTTATCCTCATAGCCCATATTGCGCACCTCGGCAGTGATATGGCCGCCGCCGGCAATCGAATATTCGGCATTCGCTGCAGCCTTTATTATCTCAAAGGTCCCGATCTCAAAACCATCGATCTCCGAAACACCTGCAGGACCATTCAGGACAACGGTCTTTGCATTCTCGATCTCACCGGAATATGCAACAATGGTCTCAAGACCAATGTCATTTATCGGAAGGTTCCTTGAACCAACTTCTTCAATGCTAACATTGACCCTGTTGCCCTTATCGTTCAGTGCAGCATCGCGAGGCAGTCCGATCTTTCCTTCGAATCTGTTAAGGACCTGTTTTGCTTTATCGATCTGGCCCAGGTACCCCTGAGATTCTATGAACTTCATATTGGGTTCACCAATATCAACACCTGATGCAGCAAGCATGACGTTTGCCACAACACCTGTGACAAGAACCCTGTCAGCACCGCCACTGGAGAGAACGTTCTCTGCAACTTTGATGGAATCATCCGCTTTTGCACCCCCAAGTACGAATATACATGGGCACTCAGTCCCTTTCAGGCTCTTGTCAAGAGCTGTGATCTCCCGCTCCATCAAACGCCCTGCACCACATGGAAGCAGTCCGGTAAAGCCAACGATGGACAGTTGTGACCTATGGGACACTGCAAAAGCATCATTAAGGAAAATATCAAAAAGCGGAGCCAGTTGTCGTACCATGTGAGTACCCTGCTGTTCGCTTACAGGTCTTTTCAGGGATTCTTCCGAATAGAAACGCACATTCTCAAGAAGTATAACATCCCCGTTCTCCATTGCAGATATACTTGACCTTGCATACGTGCCAAAGATATCATCAATATAGGTCACCTTGCGATCAAGGTGTCCGGACATTATCCGCGCATGTGCCTCCATGGTAGAAAAATCGTTCTTCCCGGGTCGGCTCTGGTGGGCAAGAAGTACGACTTTTGCGTTCTCAAGGTCTCTCAGAGTGGGAATATGACTATTGATCCTCATGTCATCAAGAATGCCGCCCTCCGGATCCATTGGGGAGTTCAGGTCAACCCTCACAAGAATTGTTCGATCCTCAATGTCAAAATCGTCGATCGTGAGAAAATCTTTAGCAGTCAAGGTATTCATCACCAGTATCAATATTTGGATTAGTAAGATAATTTTGTTTTTAAGCGAAACGAATGCGATGCATGACACTATATAGCAATTATATATTTATCTATATCCATCTGAAATTTTCTAAAGCTCATAAACCTATAATTGATAACAAGCTATTAACGTCCACATTGTTCTCGATAAGCTCGACCATGCGATCAAGTTTATGCTCTTTCCTGAACCTTGCATGTCCGATCAGGCCTTCCATCCTCCCTATGGTAGACATGGTATCGCCGCGAACAAGTACTACAGGAATTCCTGCCTCATCCGCACTTCCCAATACCGCACCACTTGGCTGGAGATTGCCGGTAAGTACAAGACATTTTACACGCGCTTCAATGGCAGCCATCTGAATATCTGCCCTGTCACCGCCGGTGATGACAACTGAGCCAGGGGTGCGTCGGAAATACTTGATAGCCGAGTTGACCTCCATTGCACCTACAAGATAGTGCTCTACAAGCTCTTTAAGGTGCTCTGAACCTGCAAGAACCTCCGCATGAAGGTCTTCCACGATCTCTGAGATGGGAACTGAACGAAGTGTTGAGTCCTTTGGCAGAACACCAACAACCTTGATGCCCTTATCCTTCAGGAAAGGGACCACCAGTTCACAAACATACGTCATCTGGCTTTCGTCGACCTCGTTGAGTATAATGCCTGCAAGCATATCAGGATCGTGTATCAACTCAATATCACAGAGGATACGATCCACAGCATGGACAGAATCATAGCGTGTCACCAGAAGCATCTTTGTTCCAAGTATAGAACTGATCTGGGGATCGGAAAGACCATACATCGCACCCCCCCCGATGCCACCGGTCCCTTCAATGAGAACGACATCCTTGTCTTTCGAAACTTCAGAGAATGCATCAGCAAGGGTCTTATCAAAATGTTTCTCAACCCCTGCAAGAGCATCTTCCGCGAGGTTGTCGGTCAGCAATATAGGAGTGATATGATTTCTATCGTCCTTCAGATCGAAGACCCTGCGCATCTGTTCCGCATCCTCATCGGAGAGGATACCGTTAACATCCACCAGCATGTTACCTATCGGTTTCATGTAACCGACAGAATAACCCTTGTTCTGGAGGATGATACCAATTCCCGTACAAAGGGAGCTTTTACCCGAGTATTTTTCAGAGGAACTTATCAATATAGATGCCACAATAACCACCTTTGTTGTTCTATTATCTCAAATATCAATGTTAGCATGTTCATTCGCCCCCAAGGGTCAGCCTGATGTCCATTGCAACGCAGCCCTGACCTTCAGGCAGCACCATAAGCGGGTTGATATCAAATTCAAGGATCTCCGGGAAATCCATTACGAGCTGTGACACCTTGCAAAGGGTATCAACTATTGAATTAAGATCAGAAGGACTCTCACCACGCACACCCGTCAATATCGGATAGGTCTTGATCGAAGAGAGCATCTTTCGGGAGATGTCCTTGCCTATGGGAGCAACACTGAAAGATACGTCCTTAAGCACCTCCACATAGGTACCCCCAAGGCCGAACATTAGCAGGGGACCGAACTGGACATCCCTGTTCATGCCAATGATAACCTCTTTCCCACCTGTGACCATCTTCTGTATCTGCACACCCGATATAACGGCGTTTGGCATGTATCGCCTTACATCCGACATCATGGTATGATATGCTCTTACAACATCATCTCGGTCCTTAAGACCAATGCGAACACCTCCGACATCGGTCTTGTGGGAAATGTCAGCAGAAAGTACTTTCATTACCACAGGATATCCCATTTCCTCAGAGGCATCAATTGCTTCCTGCAAGGTCTTCACGTTGGAAGTTCCCACTGTGGGGATCCCATATGCCTTCAGGATATCAAAGGATTCCAGTCCAAGTGTGTGCCTGGTCTCAGAACGTGCTTTTTTCAATATGGAAGATACAGATTCCGTATCCACATCGATTAGTTCAGGTTTCAAGTGAACGCGTTTCCTTATCACTCCATAATTGCACAGCGCTGCCATACTTGAAACTGCCCTTTCCGGAAAAGCAAAATTTGGAATATGATGCTGATCAAGTATACCCTCGCCTTCCTCGATCCTGGTACCGCCAACAAAACTACACAGGATAGGTTTTCTGGAATCTGCGCATTTCTCTGCAACCACTTCAGCGATGCTCTTAACGTCCGTCATTGCCTGTGGTGATGTAAGTACGATTATGCCATCAACATTGGGATCATCAAGGATCGTTTCAAGTGCATGCCCGTAGATATCCGGATGTGCATCACCAAGCACATCCACCGGATTGTAGAAATTTGCCGCAGGAGATAGCTTCTCCCGAAGGCTATCGATCGTGGATTCATCAAAAGAAGATAGTGAAAGACCTGCATAATGACAGGCATCAGCTGTCAGTATGCCCAGACCGCCCGCATTGGTAACTATGGCAATGTTCTTTCCATCCGGCACGGGCTGGCTGGAGAATGCACGTATGTAGTCAAGCATCTGCTCAACGGAATCTGCCCGCATCACACCGCTCTGCGCAAATGCTGCATTGTAGGCCTCATCTGAACCCGCCAGCGTACCGGTGTGAGAAGATACTGCTCTTGAACCCACAGCAGTCCTACCGGATTTCACCACAATGATAGGCTTCTTGTGTGATACCTCGCGGGCAATCTCCATGAACTTTGGCCCGTCCTTCACGCCTTCAAGATAAGCTGCTATCACCGAAGTGCTGTCATCATCAGCCATCTCAAGCAGGAAATCGTTCTCTGAAAGGTCTGCCTTGTTCCCGAGACTGATGAACTTCGAAAACCCGACCCCTCTGGCATCTGCCCAGTCAAGCGTAGCAGTACATATCGCACCGGACTGAGACATCATTGCAATATTGCCTTTCTTTGCCATGGATGCAGCAAAGGAAGCATTCAGACCGGATCCGGTGTCAATGATACCAAGACAATTGGGGCCGACCATTCGCATCCCGTACTTCCTGACGATATCAGCACATCTTCGTTCCAGTTTCGCTCCTTCGATACCCGACTCCTTGAAGCCTGCAGAGATAACAACAACGTTGCTTACATCTGCAAGGCCACATTTTTCCAGTGCATCAGGAACCATTGCTGCAGGCAGGACAACGACTGCAAGCTCTGCTGTATTGGGAGCATCCAGAATGGTCGGATAGCAGCGCAGGCCAAGGATCTCATCAGCCTTCGGGTTTATAGGAATTATCTCGCCCTTGTAGCTCTCGATAAGATTATCAAGTACCGCCCGCCCCACTTTCCCTTTCGTACGGGAGGCACCAATTACCGCCACAGAGGTTGGTTCAAATAATTTTTCAAGCATTGTTATACCTGTAATTTTCTACCTAATATTGAAGATAAAGGTAGATAATGGTTTTTATTAGATATTGCTTAAAATATTCAATGAAGATAGCTTATCGTTTCAGGAACCATCAACTACTCTGTAATGCACTTGTACCATGCCTTTTAGATAGCTGCTTATATCCAACAGTTCCAGTTTAGTTTCACCTGACCCCTCCTGGAAAAGAGGAATACCATCGCCTAATAGGACAGGCATAATTCCAATAATGATCTCATCGATCAAGCCGGAAGTTAAAAATTCACTGACCACTACCCCTCCGCCCAGTATCCAGATATCCTTTTCTGTCCTGGAACTTATCTCATCAACGAGTTCATCGACCGGGGAGTTAGTAAAGCTGACAATATCAGTATCATTAAATTCATCACTGCTGGTCAGAACGAAACAGGGAATTGATCCATATGGCCAGTCGATATCAAAGGAAAGTATCTTTTCATATGTTTTTCTTCCCATTATTATAGATCCGATGTTCTCAATGAACCGTTCATAAAAATCATAACCCGGATCTTCTACCAGCCAGTCAATATCCCCTGACCTGGTTGCAATGTACCCATCCAGGCTCATGGCAATATACAGGATCTTTTTCAGTCCCGCCTTTTCACTCACAATAGAAGTCATACCGTTAATTGCAATTCACCCCATTTCATCCCACAATATAACAATAATAGAGCATGACCTTTAAGGTTAAGTAATAAACCGGATCCTCCAAAAGGACTTCTGTAAAAACTGTTCATCAACAGGTTTAAGAAGTTACAGCCCGGAAACGGTACCCAAATACTAATAATACCGCACTGACTATGCGTATCGGTGATCATATGAAGATACTTGGAATATCCGGAAGCCCTACAAAAGAAGGGAACAATGAGAAGATCATAAGCGTAGTTCTTGAGATCGCAGGAACAAAAGGTTTTGAAACAGAAAGCATACTGCTCTCCGAAAAGAAGGTCAACCCATGCATCGCATGCGGGACCTGTGCACGCGGTGAGAAATGTCCGATCAATGATGACATGCAGGAGATATACACCAAGCTCGCAGAGGCAGATGCAATCGTGTTCTCATCCCCGGTCTACTTCGGCGGAATGACAGCACAGCTCAAAGCACTGTTTGACAGAAGTGTCCTTCTCAGAAGGCAGGGATTCCAGCTCAAAGGCAAGTTCGGTGCAGCCATGGCAGTGGGAGGATCACGCAACGGTGGGCAGGAAAAGACCATCCAGGGAATCCATGACAGCATGCTCGTCCACGGTATGATGCCTGTGGGAGACGGTGCACACTTTGGAGGCATTGCACAGAAACCGGTGGATGATGACGAGATCGGAATGAAAACGGTCATTGACACCATCGAGAACCTTTGCGAGACGCTGGAAAGGATAGAAGCCTAAAAAACCAAGTCCACATTAAAAGTTCGTGCAAAAGAGCAGGCAGGCCCTGTTCTTTTTAATTTGTTCTTAATGGCTCTTCCAAGAACCATTTAGTGTTTCTAAGAGGCGCTTCTTGACCAACAGGTTCACCAAATGGGACATAAGGAATGCAGTATTCAGAAGACTGCATTCAGAACCAGGAATATCAAATAATCTGGCAGTACTGATAGGTATCTTCACAGGCCTTACTATCGTTGCATATGACCTTTGCCTGAAATATGCAGAAGGTTTGTTCTGGAATGGAGGGGTTTCAGGCCAATATTATGTGATATTTATCCCTGCAATCGGAGGACTGTTCGTCGGGCTCGTTACCCACCTCTACAAAGATCTGAAACGATGCAATGTAGCTGAAGTTATCGAAGGCACTGCATTACACGGAGGAAGGATCCGCATACGTGAAGCTTTCAGGGAAGTCTTGCTATCCATAGTATCGATAGCCACCGGTGGTTCCGTAGGAAAAGAAGCACCCGGGATCCTTGCCGGAGCAGGTATAGGAACTATTTTTGCCAAAACCATCAATGCACCTGACAACCGTTACAGGATATTTCTTGGCTGTGGTGCTTCCGGAGGCATAGCTGCCGCATTCAACGCTCCCCTTGCAGGAGTTGTCTTTGTCGTAGAAGTGATATTTGGAGAACTTGAAACAAGGACGTTCATACCCATCGTACTGTCCTCGGTCTTTGCGACACTTGTTGCAAACCTCATTTTCGAAGTACATCCAATAGAAGTTTCCTATTACGGGTTTGTAGACCCTATCAGGGAATCCGGCCTGTATCTTGTATTGGGCATCCTTTGCGGCATCACATCTGTTATACTGATACGAACCCTCTACATCACCCATGATGCCTTCCGGACAATACCGGTACATCCGGCATTCAAACCGGCTATTGGCGGACTTTTTGTAGGTATCATTGGATACTTCTACCCACAGGTAAGAGGCATAGGATATGAGGTGATCACAGAAGTTCTGGCTAACAACTTCACACTTCAGTTGCTACTGATACTTCTTGTCCTTAAGATCCTTGCCTTTTCGTTCACCATCGGATCAGGAAATGCAGGAGGTTCCATCGTTCCTTCGATGTTCGTAGGCGCTATGCTGGGTGGTGCATACGGAACTATCGTGCATCAGCTTTTTCCCGCAACTACCGCCGTTTCCGGAGCTTATGCACTTGTAGGGATGGCAGCGACCCTTGCCGGAACCGCGAGGGCTCCCCTTACATCCATGCTGATCCTCTTTGAGCTCACAAAGGACTATAATCTAATTCTCCCATTGATGTTCGCCTGCGTTGTAAGTAACTCGATATCAAATGGCCTTCATGAAGAATCCATATTCACAGAAGTTCTCAAAAGACGCGGATTCACAATTCGCCGGGGAAAAGAGATCAACGTAATGGAATCCATGCTTGTAAGAGGCAATATGAGAAACGATGTCCATACGATCTCAATGAACGATACTGCAAAGGACCTGCTTGACCTTATGCAGTCAAGCCGTCATGCAGGATTCCCTGTCCTTGACGAGAATAAGAAGCTCTGTGGCATTGTGACCCTGGAAGATATGAGAGAAAAAGTGAAGTATGGAGAACTTGACACAAATATCCGTGACATCGCAACCCTTGAACCAGTGGTGGCATATCCTGATGAATCACTGGACGTTGTCCTTAAAAGACTTGCAATAAGGGACATAGGAAGACTACCTGTGGTTTCCAGGACCGATGAGACCGAACTAGTGGGAATAATCACAAGAAGTGATGTTGTCAAATCCTACAACAAAGAGATAGTCAACAGTGTTCGTGAAAAGGAAGCAAAAAAATAAAGGATAATTCAGCCAATCGATCAGCAGATCAATCAATCAATCAATCAATCAATCAATCAATCAATCAATCAATCTTGCAAGGAAATAACCTGCAGTGGTATCGTAGATCTCAACATTGCATGAACTGCCAGGCTGAATGGAACCTTCGGGGATCACCACAGGTTTGTAGGAAGACGTGCGTGCCATAACTCCTTTGACCTTGGCATCCATGGATACGAACACCTCACCTTTCCAGCCGACCATTTTTTTCTTCGACCCTAGCTTTATCTCATCGCATAGGCGGTGAAGACTATTGGACCTGTTCACAACGATCCGGCTGTCGAGATTTCGATATTCAAGTGCTTTCGTGAGAGGGCGTGGAGTGTAGCGGGATATGTTCACTTTATCCGGCCTGATATCCTTCACCCATTCAAGTGTCCTGTCGAAATCATCATCCGTCTCTCCGGGAAAACCGACAATAATATCGGTAAATATCGTCAATTCCGGGAAGACTTCCTTAAAGCGTGCGATGATGTCATTGGTTTCTTCTATGGTGTGGAAACGGTTCATTCTTTTCAGGACAGCATCCGATGCAGACTGTATCGGCAGGTGAAGTATCTTGTATATCTTATCCGACCTGAAGATCTCAATGAGATCATCAAGTATAGGCGTCACTGAAAAAGGATTCATCATACCCACACGCACCTTAAAATCGCCTGGTATCGCCACGATACGCCTCAAAAGTTCCGGCAGCAGCACATCCCTGTCAGTGCCATACTGCCCGTTGTCCTGCGAGGTCAGCCAGATCTCACGGCATCCTTCAGAAACTGCCATACGAACATCCTCAACTATCGAATCCGCATCAAAGGACCTTAGATTACCTCTTGCGATCGTCACGATACAGTAAGCACAGCTGTAATTGCAACCCTGTGATATCTGGCAGATATGAATATTGGGATTGAACCTTGAATGAGCGGTCTTAAGGAACCCTTCCGGTTCGGCACTTAATAACTGTACCCTTTCACGTGAACCGCCATTACGGGAATCTTCGATGACATTCAGGACCTTGCCGATCTTTGCAATGGAATTCACGCCAAGGATATGTGCATCAGGGTTCTTCTCAAGTATGGCTTCCAGTTGAACCTGTGGCATGCATCCGGTGACAACCACATCTACACCTTTGTGTCCGATATCCTCGATCTTGAAGAGGATCTTCTGTTCGGTGGCATACTTCACAGTACATGTGTTGATCACAACAACATCGGCATCCTTTTCATCAACAAGCTCATGTCCAAGATCCCTGACCGATGCGATCATGATCTCGGACGATGCCTGATTTGCCGAGCATCCGTATGTTAGGACATGCACTTTCATTTTTTACAAAAATTACAGACGAAGCGGAGTATCCTCTTTGTCTCCTATGTAGATCGAATCAGTGAACTTCACAACACCGGAACTTCCCATGGAGATGCTGTTCACCCTTGCATCGCCGCCACCAAAGAGGTTGACCTGATGCAGGAACTGGCCCGGCGTGATACCTGATGCTGCAAAGATAACATCCTCTCCAGGCACAAGTTTGTCCGTGTCAAGTATATCATTTATGTTCTCCTCGGTGATACCCATGGTCCTGAGCCTTGGCATCTTCTCTGCCTTTTCCTTTTCGATCTCCTCATCAGACATTCCATTAGCAACCGATGGGAGGACAAGCCTTGCAAGGACCTTGCCACCGAGTATCTTTATGGCAGAAGCCGTAAGGACTGCCTCGCCTGAACCGCCTGAACCCATGACAACGTGCACACCTGAACCCCTGATAGCCGTTGAAACACCAGGCATCAAATCACCGTCAGTAACAAGGCTCACACGAGCACCGGTTGCACGGATCTCCTCGATCTTGTTCTTGTGACGTTCCCTGTCAAGGATAACTACGACCAGTTCCTCGATGTCCCTGTTGAGTGCCTTTGCAACGATCTCAAGGTTCTTTGCAACAGGAGCATCAAGTTCGATCTTCTCATCAGGGTGTTCCTTCTCGTATTTCACGACCTGGGAACCTACCACGATCTTGTCCATATAGACATCAGGACCATGGAACAATCCACCAGGTTCTGCCATTGTCATGACCGAGATCGAACCGGGAGTTCCGTCCGCAGTAAGGTTCGTACCCTCGAGCGGGTCTACAGCGATATCCACTGCAATATCACCTTCACCGGTACCCACTTCCTCACCGATATACAGCATAGGGGCCTCATCGCGCTCCCCCTCACCGATCTTGATAACACCTTTGATATCAAGACAGTTCAGCATCCTGCGCATGGCTTCCACAGAAACGTGATCGGCATAGTTCTTATTTCCCCTTCCCATTTGATAGGAAGCGGCAATAGCTGCAGCCTCTGTGACGTGAATGAGGCTGGGTAACAAGGCAGTCTCAATAGGGCCTGCACTTTTCATCATGTTCTCTGCTGTCTTTGGGTGAGGCAAAATATCATCTCCAATAAATGTATGTAGCTGACTAATGTTCCAAAGTTATTAATATTTTCCACCGGCTCCACTTTTCTTCCGGAGTACACTTATTTCAGGACATCCACAAGAGCAACGCGTTCCAGTACCAGCTCAGGGATCATTTCATCCCCCACAGCTTCAAGCTCATCCCCGGTGATGCAGAACTGTGAAACGATAGCATCCTTTTTTGAATCCGAGTAATCCAGTACAGATGCTGGTTTTATTGATCCGGAAAGACTTTCCATAATGCCTTCTACTGAAACAGTTTCCCCGATGACGATGAATAACACATTCATCTGGCCTTCCGTAAGACCAATTGAAAAAGCTTCCCCGATCTGTCTCTTCCCGGAAGCGTAGCGCATGATCTCGACACCCAGGTCCTTGGCCACATTTGTACCATTGTCCATTGAACGCATGGCTTTTCTGATGGCACTGTCCACATGATCCTTACCTGCGACCTTGTCTGCATTGATCCCCTGTATGATGACATCATGTTCTGATGCCATTGTGGAGAGTCTTCCCAGGTATGAACGCAGATCATCAATGAAAAGTGAACCTTCTACAAGCCGGATATCCATGGGTGTAAAGGATGCTATTTTCATTCAATAAGTATAACGGTCGGAATCATGAAAAGAAAAGAACATTTCCCAAAGCTGAACGTTCATTCCGCTTCTTTTATTTAGGTTGTCATTTATTAAACACATTATAATCAGACACTGTAATGAGACCATTGATGCTCTTATTTTGAGGAGACCTTTGATGTACCATCTGGAATGCATAGAATGCGGTCAAAAGTATACAAAGTCAGAAGTCATCTATACCTGCAAATGTGGCGGGTTGCTCGATGTAATCTATGACTATTCCACTATTGAGCTCGATATGCAAAAACTCCGAACAGAAGCACCATCTGTCTGGAAATACAGTGCATTGTTGCCTATTGAGGCAAACCCTGTCAGCATTCATGAAGGTGGCACACCACTCTACCGTTGCGATCGCCTTGCTGAGAAGATCGGGATCAAAGAGCTGTACGTCAAACATGAAGGGCTGAATCCAAGCGGTTCTTTCAAGGACCGTGGGATGACTGTAGGAGTTTCAAAGGCAATCGAGCTTGGGATGAAAACATTGGCATGTGCATCCACGGGAAACACATCCGCATCCCTTTCCACCTACGGTGCTAAGGCCGATCTGCCTGTTATTGTATTGCTTCCGGAAGGGAAAGTAGCTCTTGGAAAGGTAGCACAGGCATTGATACATGGTGCAAAGGTCTTGAGCATCAGAGGAAATTTCGACGAGGCAGTGGTCCTTGTACGTCAGCTTTGTGATGAAGAGAAGATCTACCTGCTTAATTCTATTAATCCATACAGACTTGAAGGCCAGAAGACCATTGGTCATGAGATCATTGACCAGCTTGGTTTCAATGTTCCTGACAGGGTCGTTGTTCCGGTAGGTAATGCAGGAAATGTCGCTGCTATCTACAAGGGTTTCAAGGAGTTCATGACGCTTGGGATCACTGATCGTGTCCCGAAAATGACTGGAATCCAGGCCGAAGGAGCCTGCCCGGTCACAAAAGCATTCAAAAACGGCGTTGAAGATATTGTTCCTGAAAAGAACCCGGAGACCATTGCAACGGCAATACGCATAGGCAACCCGGTCAATGCAAAGAAAGCTCTGAGGGCGATCTATGAGTCAGGCGGTAATTCAGAAGCAGTGTCAGACGAAGAGCTTGTACAAGCACAAAAGGATCTTGCACAGCTTGAGGGGATTGGTGTCGAACCTGCGAGTGCAACTTCTGTGGCAGGACTTAAAAAACTTGTAGATACAGGCGTAATTGGTCGTGATGAAACGGTCGTATGTGTTACAACAGGTCACCTGCTAAAGGACCCTGAAGAAGTTATTAATATATCTGCAGAACCAATTACAGTGGATGCTAATATTGAAGCTGTCCGCAAGGCGGTTTTCTCCAAATGATAAAAAATTGTTGGAACGGTGTTATTCATGCAACAAGATTATATTTCACGTGATATCGAACAGAAATGGCAGCAAAAATGGAATGAAAGCGGTGTATTTGAAGCTGAACCTGATGAACGCGAAAAGTTCTTCATCACCATTCCATACCCTTACCTGAACGGGAACCTGCATGCCGGACATACAAGAACATTCACCATAGGAGATGTTGTTGCAAGGCACAAGAGGATGCATGGATACAATGTTCTGTACCCAATGGGATTCCACGTAACAGGAACACCTATAGTCGGACTTGCCGAACTTATCCAGAACCAGGACCCCCAGACCATGAAGGTCTATTCCCAGTTCCACGGCATACCAATGGAGATATTAACGGGACTTGACACACCTGAGAAGATCGTGGAATACTTCAGTGTGGAAGCTGAGAGATCCATGCGTTCAATAGGTTATTCCGTTGACTGGAGACGCAAGTTCACGACCACTGATCCAACTTACAAGAAGTTCATTGAATGGCAATTCAATCTCTTATACGAAAAGGACCTGATCGTAAAGGGTTCCCACCCTGTAAAATGGTGTCCAAATGACAACAACCCTGTGGAAGACCATGACATTCTCCACGGTGAAGAAGCAACAATTGTCGATTATACCCTTATCAAGTTCAAGTACGACGATATTGTACTGCCCTGTGCTACCCTCAGGCCTGAAACAACCTTCGGTGTAACGAATCTCTGGATCAATCCTGATCTGGAACATGTCAAGATCAAGGTCACATTCGAAGGCCGGGAAGAGTTCTGGGTCGTCAGCAAGGAAGCGTACCACAAGCTCACATTTACTGACAGGGAAGTCGAGTTCATTGAAGATGTGGACGCAAGATCACTTATCGGTATCAAAGTGAAGAACCCGCTAACAGGAGCAGAGATCATCACCCTTCCGGCATCCTTTGTAAAGGGTGAGAACGGAAGCGGTATCGTCATGAGTGTACCATCACATGCACCTTACGATTATCTCGCTGTACGTGACCTTTACGACAAGGACCTCAGCGAATATGGCATTACAGAAGACCTTCGTGACATTAAGTTCATTTCACTTATCAAGGTCCCCGAGTTCGGGGAACTCCCAGCTATAGAAGCTGTGGAACAGTTCAACGTTAAGGACCAGAAAGACCCTAAAGCAGAGGAAGCAACAAAGGTAGTCTATCGCCGTGAGTTCCACGGTGGTATCCTCAAAGAGAACACCGGAAAGTATGCGGGAATGGCAGTCTCCAAGATCAAGGATGTACTTACAAGAGACCTGATCGAGCAGGGACTTGGGGAAGTGTTCTATGAGTTCAGCGAGCCTGTTGTCTGTCGCTGTGGAACTCCCTGTGTTGTCAACATGGTCAAAGGACAGTGGTTCCTGAACTATTCCAATCCGGAGTGGAAGGACAAGGTATACCGTTGTATCGAGAACATGGATATCATCCCTGAGGAACTAAGGGTCGAGTTCAATAATAAGGTAGACTGGCTCAAGGACAAAGCATGCGCCAGGAAAAAAGGTCTTGGTACACTTTTACCATTTGACAAGGACTGGCTTATCGAATCCCTCGGAGATTCCACCATCTACATGTCCTATTATATCGTTGCCAAGTTCATAACAGAAGGCATTGGAACGGAACAGTTGGTTCCTGCACTCTTCGACTATATTCTTCTTGGAAAAGGAACTGTTGAAGATGCTGAGGCACAGAGTGGTGTCAGTTCAGAGATCCTTGGGCAGATCCGCAATGATTTCGAATACTGGTATCCTGTTGACCTGAGATCATCAGGTAAAGACCTGATACCAAACCACCTTCTGTTCTTCCTGTTCCACCATGTTGCGATCTTCGACGAGGATAAATGGCCCCGTGCAATCGCTATCAACGGCTTTGTATCACTGGAAGGGAAGAAAATGAGCAAGTCCAAGGGACCTTTGCTTACCCTCAATGACGCGATAACCAACTATGGTGCAGACATATCCAGAATGTACATCCTGTCCAGTGCTGAACAGATGCAGGATGCTGACTGGAAGAACAGCGGGATCGAATCTGCAAGAAAGCAGATCGACAGGTATTACAAACTTGCGAAGGACATCATCGAATCCGGAGCCACTACCGGTATTGGCAGTGATATGAAAGGTATCGACAGATGGATGCTGAGCAGACTGCAACAGCGCATCCTTGAGACTAATGAAGCCCTGGATACCATAAGAACAAGACATGCATTGCAGAACTCGTTCTTCCTGCTGCTCAATGACCTGAAGTGGTATCAGAAGCGTGGCGGAAGCATACTTCTTTACGATATTCTTGAGACATGGGTACGCCTTATGGCACCGTTCACACCTCACGTATGTGAAGAAATATGGGAAGCAATGGGCAAGGACAACATGGTTTCTCTTGCAGCATATCCGGTATATGATGAAACACTTGTCGACAACCGTGCTGAGTTTGCAGAAGAACTCATTGGCAGCACAGTATCAGATATTGACGAGATCATAAGGGTTACAAAGCTCACCCCGCAAAAAACTATCCTTTACACAGCACCTGAATGGAAAACAAACGCCTTCAAGACAGCACTCTCAATGCAGAAGGAAGGGGCACTTAACCCCGGTGCACTGATAAAAGGATTAATGAGCAATCCGGAAATGAGACGCTATGGAAAAGAAGTGTCTAAATTTGCACAGAAACTTGTTGCAGACATCACATCCATGAGTGAGGATACGTTCAACACACTGGTAAACTTTGATCTTGATGAGAAGATCGCTCTTGAAGAGAACATCGATTTCTTTGAAAAGGAGATCGGATGCCCGGTAGAAGTATATTCAGCTGACAATGCAGAGTATGATCCCGAGAACAAAGCCAGATTTGCGTTCCCATTAAGGCCAGCGATCTATCTGGAATAAGGTGAAAGGGGCATCCCTTCACCACTATTAATTTTTACAGAACGACTCACAGAGAAGATTCACTTAGATAAGAGTTACCTGTTTGGTCTTAGGTATAAGACCGCTCAGATCGGACATGTCCTTTGTCAGTGCAATGAGAACAGAACCTTTCAGTGCAATGAACTCGTCTGTGGCTGAATATTTGTCCGATTCATATGCAGGATCCGGATCGGGGACCCGTATCCTTGTAATAGACCTTCGAAGATCACGAATGTCCTTCCCGGTTGTTTCTTTGACAATTAACAGAGAACGACGATAATTCCTTATATGCGAATCATTGATCCCCATCATCTTTAGCTCTTCCTTAAAGACGGGTCTCTCAAATATGGAGGATAAGATGCAAACTGCTGCCGGAAAACGAGCATCCGGATCAAGTGCATGAAGATGTTTGGCCATCAGGGAATAAATATCATTATCCAATGTTTCAGACCCTTCTACACACACATAGATCTTTGATGGAGGTATTTCCACCTCATTGAGCTTGTGCATATCCCTCAGTGCACGAAGATAACCTGTCAAAATAAGGCGATGCTCATCAAAACCCTCTGCTTTCAGCTCCCTGCTGATCCCACTGATGGACAATTGCTTCTTTTCAAGTATTCTGCATATCTTCGCGTAGAGGTCTTCAGACATAATATCTAACCAATATTGGTAACAAAGTTGGATAAATGTATCGGTCAATTAAAATGATGTGGAATTTCCAACAAAAGCATCCTATAACAACAAAAAATCCGGCCTGTAAACAACCTTGCCACAACACATTTATTTAGTTAGAGTTGCATATGTACCAAAGCTAAGTTAACAATCGAACTGGATTCATATCTATTATATTGTATTATCCCCCTACGTACCCTAATAAGAGGTATTAATGATGCCCAAAAGGACTCGAATTATAAATGATCCCTCAGAACTAGTTCCCCTTCTCCAAACCTTTCAGTCAGGACAACATAAACAGGTCTTCAATCTTCTTTTGGTTGAATGGATGACAAAAGGAGACTTGGAAAATAAAATGGGTTGTGATGTTTCTGAAAGTATCACAATATTGAAAGAATGTGGCTTGCTCGAAAGCCAGTGGCATATGCCAGAACCGGGTAAAAAACCTGAAAAAGAGTACCATTCATCCTATTCCAAAGTGCAGACAAATTTCCAGTGTTCTTTTGAAGATCTAAGCGAAATTATAATGCTCACATTCCACCCTTATGAAGAAATAAAAGACATAATCGAGGAACTGGAAGAACTTGTGGAAAAGGGCAATCACTCAATGAGCAGCTTGACACGTGCAATGAACAAGAGTCCAATATATGTTCGTTCTCTGGCAAGAAGGTCACCTAAACTCACTGTTATGGGACAAAGACTCAAGATCAATGAGGAAACTGAATGATAGATATTCTCCAAAGCAAAAGCGGCATCACTAAATTTCAGATCCTGACAGAAGTTGCTGCTCATCAGCCTAACGTTCGTCAAAAAGAAATTGCTGAAAAGATCGGTGTGACACCACAAGCTGTATCTGAATATATCAAAGACCTTACAGCCGAAGGTTTCATCTATTCAGATGGAAGGGTAAGGTATCGGATTACGAAAAAGGGCGTGGAATGGGTACTGGAAAATGCCGCTGATATGAAACGTTATGCTAATTTTGTCATGAGTGACATCATCAGTCATGTTTCTACATGGACAGCTATCGCGGATGAAGATATTGAAAAAGGGGAAAATGTATATCTTCAGATGAGAAGCGGATTGCTTTATGTGAGCAAAATCATTGAAACCGGTGCAACGGGCATGACCATATCTGCTGCTGAGAAAGGCGATGATGTGGGCGTCACCAACCTTTTAGGCATGATCGATCTTGAAAATGCCAGTATTACGGTCTGCAAGGTTCCACGTAGTGAACGTGGAGGATCACGCAATGTTGACCTGGAGAGGTTACAAAAACTTGCCAGCTCAAAATCCTATATAGCAGCGATAGGCGTCGAATCCCTTGTTGCGTTGAAGAAGATCGACATTATCCCTGATGTCATGTACGGAGCTAAAGAATCCGTTGTTGAAGCAGCTTTCCACGGATTATCATCTCTGGTGCTTGCTATTGATGAAGAAGTACCCCAGATCATGAGTAGATTGGAAATGGAAAATCTGGATTACGAATTAGTTGACCTTACCCTGCAATGAACTGGCAACAGCAGGTTATGAATGAATAAGGGATCGATATGAAGATAATTGCTCTTTCTGATACCCACCTTACGAGAGGGAAGATCCCCCCCACATTCAAAGCCCTTCTTGATGACTGCAATATAATAGCCCATGCAGGCGATTTTACAACGATGGAATGTTACCAGGCCTTTGCCGATACTGGCAAGCTTAAAGCAGTCCATGGGAATTCTGATGATAGCGAATTAAAAGAACTATTGCCTGAAAAATTGGTCTTTAATGCTGATGGTGTCAAAATAGGTCTTGTACATGAAGGAGCCCTATCAATTATGGATACAACCCCATTACGATATCTTGCACTCGAGATGGGAGTTGATGTTTTGATATTTGGCCATATCCACAGGCCACTGGTGGAAACAAGTGATGTGATACTTATCTGCCCGGGATCACCTACAAATCCCCGCATGTCTGATCCTTCCATAGTAGAGATAAACGTTGATAATGGTAAGATCTCTGCAGAGATAGTGGAAATAGAGGGACATTCATGTGGATTTATTGATTTCTCCCGTAAGCTTGAAGGTATGAAGTAAAAAGAGAATGGGAGAATTCCTGTTTATTCATCCGCCCCATTAATCGTTTCGATCTTGAACATTTACCTGTATCATGAAGATTTAAGTGGACCTTGTCTCCAAACCTCAATATCTCATCAAGATCAACGTTGTTGCTCCAATCATAGACATGATCATATGCCCCCTGAATTGGTTTGAAACCCATTGACATCGATCTTCTATTGACATCTGAAGGCTGGCACCATTACTGCAGAACCATATCAATGGGTATGTTTTCATTATTACCCAATCAATAACAAAGATAGACTTCATTATCATTTTTGTGGTTAAAAAAAGATAGCTACTGCACGTAATGTGCAGTAATACATATCAAAATACAGATCAAATATCTTCTTTCAATGATCTCAGGGCTTCCTTTACCATTGAAGAATATTGTGCATTATCAGCACCATAGTGCTCTTTTGCCTTGATAACATTTGGATCCATACTATCAAGGTCTTTGATACGTTCAAGTGTTCTTTTTGCAGTGTCTGCAACCCATAGATCACGTGTAGCACCATCTACCAGGGAAATGGATTCAGGTCTGACAGATGTAAGGACCGTGCCTTCTGCTGTCGTATATGTACTTGGTTTTCCTACAATGGCTACAAAGGCAGGTGTTTCACATTCCGCAAGGAACTGTGCTGCCTCGGGTTGATACTGTCCGGCATATATCATGAAGGATCCTGTGGGATCTGACACTCGCCCCCTCCAATATTCGGAATCGGTACCAATGTCTTCTTTTTCAATAAGTGTTCCCACAATAAAGAGACGATTTACTTTTGCACCTGTGGGTGTTAACAGGTACTGTGGAGAATATTGATCATCGCCATCCTTGAATGTCAAATTGGATTCCCTGAACTCCTGTGCAAAAATACGGCGTGAAACTTCTCTTACATATCCGGCCATTTACAACACCTCCGCCTCTGAAATAAGTTCATCAATCGTTTCCGGGCTCAACTCCGCCTGCTGCTCAATAGAATCAACCAAGATATACCGGTCCATCTTGGAACCTGTGACAATGAAATATTTTCCAAGAAGCTTGAGTTTCATCTGATCAAGAACAACACCCTGATCAAGAGCATCTGCTGCCATGGAGATAGCATCGTCGAGGGTCAAATCCGAGATCTGTTCCGCAAGCTCCCTCTTTAGAAGGGCTTCCTGGGCAATGTTCCCGTCATCAAGAACCGATTTGATACGAAGATCATAAACGCCATCTACTTTGCCATGTTCCATACATGCCCCTTTGGTCAATGCCCTGTTGCATGTAGGACAACGTTTTATCAGACCTGATCCGGACTGAACATCCACCATTACACCACTAAAAGTAACAGAAGATGTGCCGATGTCCACTTCCTCATCAAGCTCCTCTATTGTACTGTTCTTGTTGAGGGTAACTTCAAATCGGTCATTCCATTCCTGAGCAACCACGTTGTTGAAAAGATAGCTTTTCTCTTCTTCGATATCCGGAAGACCAGCACTTGTCCACTTTATGAATTTGATGGTACCGGTTCCATCTCCTATCAGACCGACCTGAGATATGGATTCGTGCGTATTGTCCCAGAGCTGTGACACCCTTACCTTCAGGGAGATCCACTTACCATCTTCGGTAATATCAGCAACACTTACCATAGGTGCAGGCTGGCCATCTCCCGGAGAAGACAGTGCAGTGGATGCCACATCGATATCCTCAGATATCTCTTCGATAACAGTGTTCTTGTTAAGCGTTATTTCGAACCTTCCGTTCCACTCATTGATGACAACATTGTTGAACTGGTAGTTTTTACCTTCCTGGACATCAGGGACATCATCGCGTGCCCACTTAATGAATTTGGTCGTTCCGGTATCATCGCCTATAAGACCTACCTGAGATACGGATTCATGGGTGCTGTCCCAGAGCTGCACGACCTTTCCTCTGATGTTTACCCATTTGCCACCCTCGTTGACCTCATTGATCTTTACAAGAGGTGTTGATGCCTGACCTGTGAAAAAATCATTCCTGTCAATATTGTATTCTTTTAAGAAATATGCTATAACACTCCTGCGGGCTTCATCCACAGGAACCTTGAACTTTGTGACAAGTTTGTCGAGTCTCTCAGTAATGTTCTCAATGGGTATATCTACACCAAGTTCCAAAAATCTGTTCTTTATATTCTCTGCTGTCTTATCCATATTAATTCCTCAAGCCTCTTGTTTGTATCTGATTTGAGAGGCAAGTCAAGTTATACCTCATAACTATATAAAAGTAAAGTTAGCAAGGTGAAAGTATTCACCTTACTTATCTGCCTAACAGGTCTGCAACGATCTTTGCAGCATCCCCTTCGCCTATGACCGTGACCATATCATCGAACTCCAGTACAAGGTTTCCGTTTGCGATGAATGACTCATCACCTCGTCTCACCATCAACAACAAGCTATCCTCAGGAAGTGATAGCTCTTTGATGGCCTTACCGGCAATCTTTGGGTTCGTGACCTTGACCTCAAGGATGTCACCACCTTCACCTACCTCACACATCGAGAACATATGTGGTCTTCCAACCATATTGTCAAGGAAAAGAGCGGTACTCATGGCCGGACTCATGGCACGGATCTCAAGATCCCAGAACGCATGAAGGTTCTCCATGTTGTTGACCCTTGCAATGATCTGATCTTCCTTGAAACCGAACTTGGTCTTGGCTATCTGGCAGACCAGAAGGTTAGTATTGTCCTGATCAGTACTTGCAATGAAATACTTTGCATTTTCGATACCTGCTTTCTTAAGCACATTAACATCTTCGGCATCCCCATGAACCACGCGTATTCCGGATCTCATCAAACGCTGGCAGTTCTCTTCAGAGGATTCAATAACAACAACATTTTCACCCCTCTTTTCAAACCTTTCAGAGAGGATCCTTCCGACCTCCCCTCCACCTACTACAAGAATTTCCATCGGTATCACTCCTAAAAATCTAGCCACATGTTTTGACAGGAAACCTGTCATGAACACAGTAATAATTACAGTTAAGAATACCAGACCAACAAGTTCCTGACCACCTGTTATATTCAGACCATTGAGCTTAATTGCGAAATAGGTTGCAATTGATGCAGGAACAACACCACGTGGTCCTACAAATGAAATGAACAGCTTTTCTTTTGTCCTGAAAGTTGTCCTTGCAGTACTGGCAAACACGGAAAGCGGCCTGACAAAGAATATCAACAGCAATACAACAATGATCCCGACAGTTCCAATCCTAAAGATGTCCTCGAACTTTAGCATTGCAGCCAGAAGAATGAATATCAATGATAGCATCATGGCCACAAGGTCTGATTTGAATTCCTTCAGCACGGGTTTGTGAGGAATGTTAGAAGTACCTACAATAATACCGAACAGCGCTACTGCAAGAATTCCAGATTCAGCACCTAATGACTCAGCTATGACAAAAGTTGCGATCACGGATGTAAATGTCACAATACGGACCACTTGTTCAGAAAGAACAGAACTTGATAAAAACCGGGTAAGCAAAAAGCCACTTGCCACACCCATAATAAGACCTATCATCGCCCTGTAGAGCAAAAAGCCCACAACTTCAAATCCTGAAAGTTGGGAAATAATTACCTCGAACACAAGTGCAGCCAGAATTACACTCACGGCATCATTAAGCACTCCTTCAAGTTCAAGCGCTTTGCTGACCCTGTGGTTTACACGCACCTGCCTTACAACAGGAGTTATCACAGTTGGTCCCGTTGCAGTGACCAATGCTCCGAATACAGCAGATATCTCCAGTGGAAGGCCGACTATATAGTAGGTGAAAAATGTTGCACAGATGAATGTGATCATCACACCCACCGTAACAAGACTAAGCACACCCTGATGGATAGACCTTATAGACTTCACATCGATGTGGAGTCCACCATCAAATACGATCACTGCCACAGATAATGAAACGATCGCTGTCAGACCTTCACCAAGAAGTGCCGGGTCCAGTATACCAAGAACTTCAGGCCCTATGATAATACCTTCAACCAGCAGGAAGATAAGAACAGGCATCTTGAATAATTTGCTCAGGCTCTGGGCCAGCAGACTCATTATAAGCACAGCAAGTACGATCTGCAACAAATATATAGATTCCACGATCAATCTCCAGAATGTACGTTATTATACGCATACCAAAATAACATTGTGGAAATAACGCAATTAAAATATAAATTGTTTTTCAAAACCTGACACTAATTGAGGTCACATTATAAAATTGACAGACCTATAGAATGGTCTTAATATACTTAGTAAAAAGAAGAAATACAGACCGGGTAAACCCCGGGTCTGTTTATTGAATTTATGCAATGGTTTCCCTGAACTTGTCACAGCAGTTGATGTTGATACCGAGGAGTTTCTCGATGTTCATCTTAGCTGCAATACCTTTTGCGCATCCAGGAACTGATGTGATTACACCAATGTCGAGCTCTTCCCTGATCTCTCTCATGACGTACTCGTCGGAAAGATCTGCGTTTGAGACACCGAGCTTCTTTGATACAAAGTCCTTTGCGTCACCGATTCTCATGTTCTTGCTGAATTGCATCCTTGCAACAAGGTCACCAGCTGCTCTCATTCCGGTCATACCTGATGCCATGATGTGTGCAATTGGCATACCGAGTGGGTCACCAACACCGATCTATATACCATCGACGCCTGCGATCTCGACCATTGCCTTGCTTGCTCTGGTTACTGCATCTATTGGTGGAGTCTCAAGCATTGGAATACCGCCGACACCCATACCCATATCTACGTGACATGGTATTGGAGATGCCTCAACAGCTGCTTTCATGAATGTAACTGAACGACCAAGGTTCCATGCGGAGGTCTTGCTGGTGTTGGTGTTACATACAGGACCGAAGATGTTTGCCCCTGCCTTTGCAGCAAGTCCTACCTGCTGGTGTGGCCAGAGACCTGCCAGTACTGTGCCGTCATACTCAAGTTCACCGTGCATACCGAGAACGAGTTCTCCTGCCATACCTGCATTGATGTACATGTTAGGGAATTCTTTCCTCAGTGCTTCGATAGAATTAAGTGATGCATACATGTCACCGTCACCGGCTGCACCGATAGTATCGAAGTTGACACCGTCACAACCGACGTGCTGGAGTCTCTGCATGATCCAGACCATGTCACGAATTCCGTGGTCACCAGCGTTCTTGATGGATTCCTGAGCTTCAGATATCTTGAATGCTTTCATCAGGTCACCTGGGTTCTCGAATGGACCATCAGGTGTGTAGTACAGACCCATGTTTGGCATTGCACCGTAGAGCATAGGAATGACCATGTTCTGCTGGCAAATTTCCATTGTCTGCTGTTCCTGGGAGATAACTGGCTTGACAGGCTTGTAACTGTAATCGATGTGACCGAGTTCCATTGTATCTGCACCGAATGCGCGCTCGTGGATCATGGAACCGACGAGTCTGCTTGCAGGAATACCTACACCACTGTTACCCTGGTCACCGTCGATCCTGATCGCACCGATGTCGTGTGTTACCGGAACTTCCATTCCTGGCTCTACACCAACGATCCTGCCAGGAGATGTGATGATATCGAGCATTTTCTCCATTTCATCTTCTGAAAGGGATGGGATGTCACCAAGGTCAGCTGCATCTGCACAACCTGCTTCGATGTCAGCCATGATGTCTTCCTTGCTCATGAAGATCTTTGCGCCGTCACCCATTCTTAAGAAATATTCTGTTGCCATGTTTACACCTTAATTAGAGGAACTTATAAGAGGAGTTCTTTTGCTTTTACTACAGCTTCGCTTGCATTTTCTGCATAGCAGTCTGCACCGATCTTCTTTGCCCATGCGTCTGTTGCTGGAGCACCGCCGACCATGACCTTGATATCGTCTCTGAGACCGTTCTCCTTGAGAAGCTCAATAACGTCTTTCTGGCCCTGGAGTGTGGTTGTCATAAGTGCGGAGAGACCGACCATGTCAGCATTGGTTTCCTTGATCTTGTCGATGAAGTTCTGGAGTGGAACATCTCTGCCAATATCGTGGACTTCAAAGCCTGCTGCCTGGAGCATTGTTGATACGATTGCCTTACCGATGTCGTGAACGTCACCCTCGACGGTACCGTTTACAATAACACCGAGCTTAGCTGATCCTTCACCAGCTGAAAGCTCATCCTGAAGTAATTCAACACCAGCTGACATTGCATCTGCTGCCATCATAACGTGTGGAAGGAAAAGTTTTCCTCTCTCGAAGAGTACACCGACTTCGTTCATACCTGCTGCGAGACCGTTGTCGATAAGTTCTACTGCTGGTGCCTGGCCCTTTGCCTTGCCCACTGCAGCTATTACATCATCTTTCTTGCAACTTACTACCGCATCGGATAGTTCTTTGAATAATTCTTCTGTTGTCGTTTTAAAACCTCCTTTGAAAACAATTCTATGACAATCCCACAGGGATTTTATAGAAAATGTAAATGTAGTTGGCGGATATGCCCCGGGAATATTGCCCGGTGCTTACCCAAAAGTCCAACTACATATATATATTTTGTGTTTTGTGCCCTTAGAATTGGGACACAAATGTCCTTGCCTGCCACAATGCGACCAAAGCAATAATGATGATCGCAATCATCCAGGTATATTCTGCCATGGGTACAGGGGCCATGGTCATATCAAAGCCTTCGCCATAGTAACCCACCATATAGTCGTTTATTGCTCCCATATTCAAACCTCCTTATACGTACTCCAGACATGCATCGGATGCACGAACCTTTCCGAAATCAGTGATGACATACTTGTGCAAAAGGAAACCTTTCTTGTATATACCATCTTCATCGACCTTTGACTCCACAGATTTGAGCATACCACCTGAAGCAAGCTCGAGGATATCGAAGTTGAGCGAATCCCTTCCGAAATTGCTGTTCATGTTGTATTCTTTCTGCATCTGTGTGACGATCTCGTTGTTCCAGTGCTCCTTCTCATCAGAGAATAGCTCAAGCAACCTGAATTTTATTGGGCGTTGTCCAGCCATATTACTCACCTCTCAGAGATTCCATTTCACCTGTTTCTTCAGAGATCATTACAAAACTACCGAGGACACAAAGTGCACCACCGACAAGTACTGTCCATGCTGGAACCTGTGCAAGGAACAGGTACATGAAGATCACAGCACAAAGACCGTAAAGGTTTCCGATACCCTGACCTCTTCCAACACCGATAAGTGGGAATGACTTATACCAAGTGACATAACAGAAACCAAATGTGATGCCTGCAAATGACATTATCAGTATTGACATTGGGTTGAATGCTGCGATCGCATACTCGAAGATTGGATATCCAGCCAGTGCGACTGCAGGTACGAGAATGACCCACCAGATAAGGTTCTCACCAAGGAACCTGAGTGTAAGACCTACATCGGGTTCTGCGATGTCAAGACCTTTTCCGGCAATTGCGCCTTCAATACCCCATCCTAATGCTGCCATCAATCCACCGACATATCCGATCCATGCGATGTCACCGGCTGCGATCTCAGAGATTGCTCCACCGACGAAGATAGTAAGACCACCAGCAATGATAACAAAGATACCAAGAGCTGCGCGCTTGCTGATCTTCTCACCATACCAGTAGTAAGCAAGGACCGAACCGATCACAGGGTATAACAAAGCAGCGACTGCTGCAAATCCTGCTCCGATAAATCCTATAGCGATAAATGAACCAAGGATAGCGATAGGTCCACCAAAGATAGATGCAAGGAAGAACCATTTACTACATGGGTGGAACTCTTTCAATGTCCTCTTCATCTCACCGAACTTACCAAGCACACCATTCCATACCAAAAGTGCAATAATAACGGTCAGAGCATTGATTGCGGTTATCAAAACAGCGCTTACAAGCAATGCAGATGTAGCACCGTGGGATGCTGTTATTACATCATACATTTCAGGAAATGGAGGTACTGCCCAGATAATAGTACCTGGAATATACCATATACCCCATAACAATGCACAGAAAAGGGCCCACATATAACCCTTGTTCATTTTCCTTTTATTTTCTAATTTCTTCAACTCTCTTATGTCCAAAATAACTCCTCCTCCAACTCTTTTATAATGATGATAATTGACACAAGTTATAATATATACAGATATATCAGCTTAAAGAATAACAGTGAAGAGTTCTTACGAACACTCCACTGCTCTTCCAAAGCAAATTTACTCAGCAGCTGCGTTACATTTTACGACTGCGTCTGTTGCGTTCTCAGCGTAGATGTCTGAGCCGATCTTGTCTGCCCAGTCCTGTGTGACAGGTGCGCCACCGACCATAGTCAGGACAGTGTCACGGATACCAGCTTCCTTGAGCTGTTCTTCGATCTGCATCTGAAGGACCATTGTGGTGGTCATAAGTGCAGAAGAACCGATTACAAGTGGCTTGTGTTCCTTGACTGCATCGACGTATGCACCGATTGCAACATCTCTGCCAAGGTCAACGACCTGGAATCCAGCGATCTTGAGCATTGTTGCAACAATGTCCTTACCGATGGAGTGGATGTCACCCTCAATGGTACCGATGACGACCTTTCCTTTGGATTTTACAGATCCGCCCTGTGCCTCAAGGACAGGGGTAAGTACTGCGACACCAGCGCTCATTGCTTCGGATGCTGCAATGACGTGTGGAAGGAAAAGGGTACCCTGTTCGAACTGGTCGCCCACTTCGTTCATACCTGCAGTAAGACCGTCCTGAATAAGGGATACTACATCGACCTTTGCTTCGATTGCTTCTTCACATACTTCTTCGACTGCTTCGTCATCGAAATCCATGACTGCAGCTTTTGCTCTTGCGTTAATTTCATCCTGTGATACCATTTTTAAAACTCCTTTATTTATTTAGATAATTATAGGCCAATTTACATGCTGGCTCTGAAGTCAGCATCTGCCTTGTCCACTACAGCCTGCATGTCTGCTAAGAGATCCGTGTCGATTGCCTTGACCTCGTGGTTCTTCATGATGTCAACAACCTTCTCGTGTGCGACGGTTGCAAGTTCCTTGGAACCTGCTGCTTCCCAGTCTCCGAACATGTCCCTGTCAATGAGCTCTGGAGCAGATACGAGGCCGATGTGGTTCCTGGAGTCCTTGTGTGCAAGGAAGTTGTTACCGATTCCTATCTTCTGGATAGATGTTACACCAAGTGTCTCGTCTGATACTGGGACACCGCGCATTGCGGACCTTGTCATCTTAATGATATCAGCATCGATTACAAACTGCTCAAGGGAGAATGTCATACCGAGCTCGAGCATACCTCCACCGTAGATGGTGTTACATCCGGCGAATGCTGGGAGCAGGGTGGTCATTGTCTTCTCGTGACCTGCCTGTACATCTGGGACCTTGGAATCTGACTAGGTACCTGCAACATAGGATGGGAGGCCATAGAACTGACCCATCTTACCTACTGCAGCGCTGATAAGGCCGAGTTCTGGTGCACCGACCGGAGCTGTTCCTTTCCTCAGGTCGAAGGTTGTGGTTGAGCTACCGTAGAATACTGCTGCGCCTGGCTGGACGAGCTGCGCAAGTACGATACCTGAGAGAATCTCTGCGTTGTGTGTAACGAGTGTACCTGCTCTGAATACTGGAGAGGATGCACCGGACATTGCCATACTCAGGACGTTCACTGGCATACCGAAGCGTGCACCTTTAATGATGACCTGACATGCGTTGACACTGAGCTCGAGTGGGCTGGTTGGGCAGAGAAGCATGGACATGATTGGCCTCTTGCGAGCTTCCTCAGAGTCGCCACCATAGTATGCGTCGACAATTCCCTTGTAGTACTCGACGTTCTCACCGACAGGGTCGATGTGGTGGAAGTGTTTGGTAGTGCCTGCGAGAGGTGTGAGGGTCTCGTGGACATCCTGTGCTCCCTTTCCTGCCCAGTCCCTTGCGGAAACGGTAAGTGAGAAGTAGCTGAACTCATCGAGGTAGTCACAGACCTTTGCGGTATCTGTAATGTCCTGCTCAACAGAGTCGATTGTCTCGTACTTGCCTGGTGAAACGTAGTTACACATCTTGACACCGGTACCGAAAGGTATGTAGTGGACCTTACCTTTGTGTACCATGTCGACGGTCTTCTTCTTGTCACGACCATAAAGCAGGAACCTTGATGGTGCGTCAATGAGTGCCCTGTTCACAAGGAACTCTGGAATCTTTACGATCTGAGTCTTCTCATCGACTTCACAACCAGCTTCCTTGAAGATTGCCCTTGCTTCTGGGTCAGATACCTGGATACCAGGGTTAAGGAATACTTCCATTGAAGCGTAGTGGATAGCTCTCATATCATCGTCGGAGAACAACTCTAACTGTACACCCTGAAGTGGGAATCTAGCTGGGTAAAAACCTTCTACCATTTTCTTTACAACTCCTTTATTTGTTTTTTTAGTAAGGCCAGGTCACATCCTAACCGAATGATACTGACCATAATACTGACAGATCGCATCCAAAAGCAGACCATGAAGGTCATATCGCCACACAGACGAACCAATGAATGCAGTCATGCCAACATTAAATGTTTCGAAATGAAACCCTGCAAAATGTTTCATGCATGCAGCATAATGCCAATCCCGTAGGAATACATGCAGATCCATCATACAGCATTTCATATGGCGTATTGCAACATCCTGTGGAAATCCATCATTGCATCCCAGGCAAATATCTACAAGAGATCCATGCCAAAAGGATGTTTATCTGAGTCGTTCCACCATCCGTTGTCAGACACACTTTCGATTTAACTGATAGTACCTTGTTTTCAACACGCATATATATATTTACTGGTCTGGTTATCAAAAAATATATCATATACAATGTCCGGATGAGGATAATTTTCGGGAATATGAAGCCTGCTTTTTTTTTATAATACTGACAAATCAAGCATATTTGCCCGCCAATTGTATAGCACACAAATAGCCGGATTGAATTAAAAAACACAAACATGAAAGCCCGATAATAAATAAATGAAGAATATGGAAAAAATAACACAAGAAAAGTTGCCCCTAGAACTGGAATATACACATGTGCCAATTTACAGTATAATAATATTAAAGATGATCGTTGGCGTATAACACCATCTTTCAAAAGACATGTATTAGGTAAAAAAGAAAACCATTTTTGCAAAAGGCTTAAATAGCAAAAAGAAACGCCGCCCTGACTCCCGGGCGACAGAAAATAGTGCATCACAATAGAAAGGCACAGATCATTCCTTAATAGAAATGTTCTTGTAATGGATCGCAGACACCGGACAGATCGAGACACACCGCCTGCAACTGGTGCCAAGACACCTTTCACTATTATAGTTTGCAAAAAGCTTACCATCACGTTCAATCATGGTGATAGCATCCTCAGGACATTCCTCCTCACACTTGTGGCAAAGAATACACTCGGGCGCTTCCTCTTCAATAAAGATCCCAAGATCACTGACGATCTTCAAGCCTTCTTTTCCAACCTCATCAATGTCCTTTGCAACCCTCTTTTCGATCCTCGGGTTCATGAACATCTCTGGAAGCTCGGGCAGATTGTACATGCCGAGCATCTGGTTATACATATCAAGAGGCATACCCTGGGTCCAGTAGGAAAGCTCACAAACATAGATGTTAGAGAATTCATCACTTGTAGCCATCATCAGGTGATCTGCTTTGATCTTCTGTGCGATCTCGATAACCTCGTCCAACTTGGACTCATCCATTACAAGATCCCTTGCAAGAGCAACTGAAGTATTACCAAATTGCACAATATTGTGTGCGAAATTAGGACATGAACCCAACTTTCTTGCCTTGTCTGCATTTACATACGCACCGGTAGCACCGGACATATACATATTCTCAAGGTCCTTGTACTCAGTACCAGCTGCTAGCATAAGTGTCAGATGTGCAGCCCTGATAGCACCAATTGCCTTTCCTGCCTCTTCAATATCCTTCTCAGTAATTTCAATTCTATCCCCAAGTATAAGTTTACCATTTGGTATCTCAGGGATCTTTGTAATAATACCAGTTTCAATAGCCAGAGAAAGTGCAGCAATAGCACCTGTACCGGTCACACCTTTTGCAACAATTTCTGAAGATTCCTTGATCACGCCGGTAAGCGGATCTATCAAATGCCCTTTGCGCTCGTTCATAAGCCCATCGAGGATCGTGACCCTCCAGTAGTCACCTTCAACATTAACATCAGAGATAGCTCCGGGACTTGCCAGCATACCACAGCTCATACCCTGACCTTCTATTGCCGGCCCGGCTGCAGCACTTCCGGTTATGATCTTGTCACCTACTTTAATGGCCATTTCTGCATTTGTACCATAATCAGTTACCATCGAAGGGACTTCCATGTCCATGAAATCGGTCTTGATCATCATAGCCAGTGCATCTGCGCCGATCTCGTGTTTGATAGCAGGAGGCACGATCAAGGTACAATTGGGAAGATCCACGATGCCCTCGAACAATTCGCTTGCAGGAAATACCCTTGCATCACGAGAAACATTCTCAACACCAAGTTTCTTTTGTTTGTTCTCACCGGCATAGGCAAGGTCCCTGATCTCTATATTCTGGAATAAAGACAACTGAATAGGATTACCACACACAGCAAGCCTCTTGATGAGAGTAGTGTCCACATCCAGTTCATCAAATATCCTGCTAACAGTGTCCAGTATGATCTCGTGTGCAAGATCAGCACCCACCTGAATAGCAAAGTCCAGATGATCCATTACATTTCCACCAGGAAGCGGGTGCCTCATGGTAATAGCAGTCTTTAAGACTTCCTTAGCTTCCAGATCGATCAATTGAGCACGAAAACCACTTGTTCCCAGATCCAATGCAATACCATACATTTTGATTACCTCTGACTTGTAATAGTTTATTTCAGTAATAAATAGACATATGCATTAAAAAAAACAAGTTAATGATATATAAGGGCTTTGTATAAACCATGCAAAACCCCGTAACGTGTGTTAACATTCGATAACAGGAGGAAAAGAATAATACATAAAAGAAAATAAAAAAGTAAAAAAAGCAAAATTCTAAAAGAATTTAAGAGGGAATTAATTACTCACATTCGCACTCAATGTCGAACCCAAGAAGAAAGCTCCCAGTACCATGTTCGCTTTCAAGACCCATCAGTTCCTTCAAATACTCATCCGTTGGCGGAGAAGGTGATGCCAGGGTCGCATTGCAGACATGAGGTAACTCTTCGATCTCGTTACAGGGTTTGGAAGGCAATACCACAACGAGAGGCTCGGACTTACTATTAAGAGATGTCAGTACCGATTTATCATATATTACAATATTCCCGATCACAAGGGAATCACTGCTTTGTTCCAGTGACTTTATTTTGTCCGCATCATCAATGTCCTCACCAACAACCTTGTCATCATGCATAAGGATCACATTAGGCCCACATGGCCACTTATACTCCATTGTTGTCTGGAAAGGTATAATGACATCACGCTGAAGAACGGTCTTTACACCTTTATTGTCACCCCTGCCAAGTCCCATCAAGGTCATTTGGTCTGCTTTTTCCTCAAGTTGAGCTATGGTCTTACGGTCCTCCTCATTAAGTACCAGTGTTTTACCAACACCGACCATACATTCTAATCCGTCTCGTACCGTTTTGATAATCTCATCTTTTTCCATGACAATCCCTATACCTGCTTGTAGGTTCAAATTAACATGATCACAGAGGCAATTTGAAGAGATACAATAGCGAAATTACCTATTCCACTTTGCTTATATAAGTATATCGAATACACTTTAAAAAATCAAAGTGATTAGACGTAACAAAATTAAGTGAAGAAAAATAATTGAGTATTTCGATAAACCTATATTTTCAGGTAATCGCTTAATGTATGAATTATAAGCAACTGCTTGAATTTTAGGGTTAATCGAAATCCTCAATTGAAAACACAAAGCATAAAATGATTTCAAATTGATCGAGATGTCCCGGTTTTGCACATGCCTCACAAACCCCTTATATACAAAGTTTACCATAGTAGATAATAGCCCATCGAAATGACGATAAATATTGCTTTTAATTGCTTTCATTACCCATATAGAGGATCAACATGACAGACATCACAGTGAATTCAAGAATTTGTGGTTTTACACACAAAATACACGGAACCAAGGACGGGAAGAACGTTAAAGTAAAGATAGAAACCCAATGTCCAAAGGTCAAGAACATTTCCGAGCTTGAAGTGCCAATGATGCAGCTCTTTGGGATCAAAGAGAATATTGTCACTGCTAAAGCACAGGAAGGAAACTGTTGCGCAACATGCCTGGTACCATGCGGAGTTCTCCATGTATGCAACCTTGAACTGGGACTTATCTCCGAAAAACTTGCAAAAAATGTAGGCGATCTTAGCATCGAGTTCGAGTGATCCGTAAACGATCGATATAATACGCTCCGACCGACATTATCAAAATAAAAATAATGTTATGAGATCGGCTTAATGATGCCGATCTTTGGCTCATAACATTGTCCTTTTGAAAGCAAAGACCTGACTGCTGAATCCACTGCTTTTTCATTTATATTGCGGGAATTTGCAACTGAAAGGAGGTTCATATACTCCACACCTTTCCCCTCATCAAGCTCTTCCAGCAATTCCATTACGACAACATCCAGGTCTTTATCGCCATCTGCAGAAGATGCAAGGTCAATGGAAACAATACACTTTTTAACTACGGACCTCAGCTCATTCAGATAATCAGCATCAGTACCATAATTATCAATGGCCAGGCAGATGCCCTCCGATAAATTCGATGGAATAACCATATTTTCCATGCAACTGCACGAATTAGGATCATTTTCGCATAAGGACAACATTTTTGAAAAAGTATCCACCCTGTCAAGAGTCAGTTCTGCAGTATCAATTACCCAGCAGTTGCGCATACCTTCATCGGCCAGATGGATCTCTTCGGGCCTCAGGGATATGATCGGACTTCCGGGATCCGGCTTATATACACGCACCTTCCCCACTACGGAAACGAATGCAGGAGTTTCAACAGACGAGAGGAATATAGCTGCTTGTAGCTGATACTGGCCGGCATATATTGTAAAAGCACCTGAGGGATCAACCACACGGGCTTTCCATGTATCCGTGTCAGTGCCTACATTATCGACCTCCGTGATAACACCAACAATGAAAACACGATTAACCATTGTTCCTACTGGAGTAAGAAGGTAATTTGGAGTATGGCCCTCTGAATTTATCGCCTCGTCGATAGTAGAATGTATTGTAGAACTTGAATCGTTCAACTCTTTTGCAAATATCCTGTGTGCAATTTCACGCTCCACCATAAAGATCACTCCACCCCTTCAAGTCGCTCCAGAAGAGCTGATACCCGCTTATCAAGATCTTCAGACGGAACCCACACTGATTTTGCTACGAATGTAACACCATACTCGATCTTCGAAGTATTCCCACGCACACCGAGATAACGCCCCGTAAGGATACTTTTCATATCGTCATAAACAACATTTGCAGACATTGCCTTACCCATAAGAGACTCAGACTCCTGAAGTGTTTTACCATAAACGATCTCGGAAAGTTCCCGATTCAGCATAACAAGAAGAGAACCAGTCCCATCATCGAGGATGAGCTTGATACGCATGTCCTGAATCCCTTCTACCACACCATGTGAGCGACAGGTGTTCTTCATGATGACACGATTACATTCCGGGCAGCGGGCGATCACGCCGGAACCCGGACGTACAGAAACAATGTTCCCTTCCACAGATACATCGAACATACCTTCGTTTTGTAAAACTTCTCCTATAGGCAATGGTGTTGGGGGCAGGTTCACTGATACAAAAGTGAAAGGCAGGTGTTCATCAGGCTCTACAATATGAACTGAGGTCGATTCATTCAGATGTATGGAAGGTACACCCCTATACATGCTAACCGATGCATCCTCGAAACGCAATATGGTGCCGATATCAACACCATCGAGAAGAGACCATGAAACAAAAGGCAAGCGACTGGTCTCATCAGCCATTACACCTTCTATAATAGTAAGATCTTTTCCTTTTACATTAACATCCCTGTGATATAGTTCAATGACTGCCGCCACTGAACTTATGAACATATCCGAATAGCCAACCTCATCCAGTTTTTTAACAGGGGTTACTGAAAGTTCTGAGATATCAGGAAGATATGTTTCCTCAAGAAGTTCCACTTCCGAGCGATCCCCTATACTAACTTCCGCCCTGTTATGCCAGGCCCTTACAGTGGCATTCCGGATCCTAATAGCATCCCCGGGATTCAGTGAGATCGGTTTCCATGATGTGAAAGAGCATAATCCGGTCTCATCAGCAAGTGCACCGGAAAAGATAGTAGCAGTATCACCGCGTAAATTAACATTCTTTTCATTGATATTAAGAATACGAACCTCAAGAGCTATTCCTTTGTCACCGATGGCAAGATATTTTACCTTTTTTGATACCAGAGAATCGTTTTGGAATTTCTTAAGAATAGATCTCTTTGCTTCATCTATAGGTACACGGTACTTTAGCAACAGTTCCAGTTCATCTTCTATAGTTGATCTGCTTATATTTCCTAGCGCCTTTGTTAGCTCTTCAATATGAGGCGCAAATTTCTTGTCCATGCTGTCTTCCCTCACGTATGAGATGTTTACATAATCTAAGCTATACACACATAAATAAGATATACCTGCATCATTAGAAAGTGAGATTTTTAAAAAAATACATTTCTGTAGCTTTTTCAGAGCATACAAACATATTTATAGATTTTTGACTAAATTAAGGCTATAAATACAATTAATTAAATATAGAAGAGATAAAAGAGGTTGAATAAAATGCCCATACTACCATTAGCTTCTGTAGAACGTTTAATTCGCAGCGCAGACTCAGAAAGGGTCAGCGAATCTGCAGCATCTGCCCTTTTAGAGATACTGGAAGATTACGGTGTAAAAATATCAAAGGAAGCTATAATCTATGCAAACCATGCAGGAAGAAAAACTGTAAAGGCTGAAGATATAAAGCTTGCCTATGACATGCTCACAAAGCCCCGTGACTAATGTCATATTCCTTTTTTAATTTAACAGGTCAATAGCACCCATTCCTGCAAGGGTCAACAACGTTACCACAATACCTGAGATCATAACACCTGCTGCGATCGCCATCATGGCATGCCTGAACTTTATACCAAACACAAAAGCAGCTGCACAGCCAGTCCATGCACCTGTAACCGGTAATGGAATTGCCACGAACAGCGTAAGTGCGAGTGTGCCATAGCGTTCCATATTCTGAGAATGCTTTTGACGGGTCCTTGTAAAAAGCCAGGTGAAGAAAGAATCCCCTATCCTGAACTGTCTGAGGAAAGAAGATACAGGATCCAAAAAAAGTAAAAGAGGGATCACCGGGAGCATATTTCCTACAATTGCAAGCAAATAGGCATCTATCGGATCAATGCCATAGATCCCGATAGCAATAGGGATCGCACCACGAAGCTCTGAGACCGGCAATGCACTGAGAACTACCGTTGCCAGCCATGAGGGAACGCTTACGAGTGCATCCAGCAATTGCTCTTCGAATGGCATTGCCTTATTGCTCCTTTGTCAGCGCAAAATGTGCCAGTAAAGCATCAAGCTGTATTCTTTCGTTAGCACCTTCGGTAAGCCTGAAATCAACTTCCCCTATCATATCCATAAGATCAACCATACGCTGGCCGGATACTTCCATGTCAAAGATAGCGCGATATATCTGCCCGACGACATCTTCTCCTGAAAGACCTTTTTCCAGCATCAAAGTATCAAGTTTCTTGCGTGCCAGTACAAAATTGCCGGATAGTGCAGTCTTGAGGAGTTCCATGATATCTTCCGGGTGAGCTGTTGCAGTTATCCTGTATATAGCATCCTTGTGGATCGTCTTATCAAAAAGAGCTGCTGCCTGAAGTGCATTTATTGCTTTTCTCATGTCACCCTGGGCAACATACTTCAATGCTTCCATACCATCATCGGCAATTGAAAGACCTTCCTTTTCTGCAATATGCCCGCACCTTTCAGCTACAGAATCTTCAGTAAGGTGGCGGAATCGGTAAACAGCACATCTTGACTGGATAGGTTCGATTATCTTTGAAGAGTAATTGCAGGACAGGATAAAGCGACAGTTACTGGTATAGCGTTCCATTGTACGGCGCAGTGCAGACTGTGCATCGGATGTCAAAGCATCTGCTTCATCAAGGAAAATTATCTTGAAATCGGCACCTCCAATAGGAGATGTCTTCGCGAAGTTCTTTATCTTCGTTCTCACAACATCGATACCGCGCTCATCTGACGCATTGAGTTCCGTGAAGTTCTCGCGCCAGCCATCCCCGAACAATTCCCTTGCAATGGACACAGCAGTTGCGGTCTTTCCAACCCCAGGAGGACCTGAGAACAACAAGTGAGGAAGATTACCGCTCTTTACGTATGAGATCAGCCTTTCTGTAGTTTCCTTTTGACCCACAATGTCTTCAAGCTTAAAAGGCCTGTATTTCTCGATCCATATCTCTTCTTTTATTTCGAACCCTCCAGTCATAACTGATAATCTATGATATCGATGCAGGAAGAATAAGGTTGATTTTACTTTTTAATCTTTCGTGACGTGACAGGAAAAAGAAAATGGAATATAAGGGTCATGTTTCCCGGATACATGATCCCTTAAGGATGAGAACGGAATGATCCGGACTCACTTATATACATAGTTGTAAGCGATCTTGCCGATCACCGGAACCTTGACCTTTGATCCCCTCCAGGCAATGAACATGAAAGAAAGCCAGATGAAGAGAGAAAAGAATCCTCCGAAATCAGCAAGCAACCAGCCGACGTATGGAATCCATGCGACCAGGAAGACGATCGCTGTCAGGATCATAAAGACCATTGCTGACTGGATTGCGTGGAAACGAACAAACTTGTTCTCTTTCTCAATAAAGAGGAAAAGAACACCAGTCATCCAGAATCCCAGATAGCACAATATCCCTACAATGTTCTCATTAAGTCCAATGGAAGTCTTGTATGTCATATAATCACTCCACTCCTTACTTTATTTCAATGCATTTCTGCGGGCATTTCTCAACACAGATCCCACAGGCAGTACATTTATCCTGATCGATCTCTGCAAGAAACTTCGTTACTGTGATAGCGTCTTCCGGACAGTTCTTCTCACATATCTTACAGCCGATACATCCGACTTCACAGACTGCCTTTACAGCCTTACCTTTGTCATGAGAATTACACTGGACATGAACCTTCTCGGAATCCTTTGCGAACATGAGCACCTCGTTGGGACATGCCTCAATACAAAGACCACAGCTTTTACAGAGGTTCTTGTTCACAATAGGAAGACGGTCCTCGCCGATCGTAATAGCATCGAACGGGCATGCACGCACACATGTTCCGCGACCCATACATCCGTAATTACAGCCCTTCTCACCGTCAGAGAGCATGATCACAGCAGTACAATCCTCGATACCTACGTAATCGAACCTGTCAACACAGTGGATGCCACCATTACACCTGAGGTATGGATACTCTTTCTCTGCCTCTGAAACTTCCTGTCCGAGAATTCCACCGATCTCCTTTACAGTCTCAAACCCTCCTACAGGACAGCCGTCAAGAGGAGCATTCTCATTCACAACACGTTCTGCAAAGTCTGCACATCCTGCAAACCCACAGGCACCACAGTTAGCACCTGGAAGAACCTCTACGACCTCTTCAACAAGAGGATTGGTCTCCACTTTGAACAACTTTGATGCTGCGATCAGCATGATACCGATCACAAGACCAAGCCCACCAAGTGTTGCCATTGCCTGGATAAGTAAAGTGGCCAGGCTCATAATGGGATCACTCCGAAGTAGTTAACAAATGCCATTGAGAGCATTGTTGCGATGAAGAAAGCCTGAGGAAGACCACGAACCGAAGACGGAACACTAACAAGAGTACTACGCTCCCTGATACCGGACATCATTAACATGACTATGGCGTAACCGATACCTGCTGCAACTCCGAACACAACACTCTGTATGAAAGAGTATTCATTCAGGACATTGAGCAACACAACACCAAGAACTGCACAATTGGTTGTAATAAGCGGGAGATAGATACCAAGTGAACGGTATAATGAAGGAACATTCTTCCTGACAACGAACTCCACGAGCTGTACAAGAGCTGCGATCACTACAATGAAACTGATCAGGCTAAGGAACTCGAGCTTTAACGGTATCAATACGAAAGCGTATATGAGATAGGATACAGTTGCGGCCAGTGCCATTACAAAAATAACAGCACCTGACATTCCTGCAGCGCTCTTTGTATCCTTGGTAACACCCACGAATGAACAGAGACCAAGGAACTGGATGATCAGGAAGTTCTTTATGAACACACCATCCATGAAAATCTGGAAAAGACTGACATCAGCTGCCATTTTAGCCACCTCTTGCGAGCTTCTTTGCTCTTCTATAATTGACTATTGCCATCAAAACACCTATTGTAAGGAAAGCCCCTGGTGACAGAATCATGAAAGTGATTGGATTAATAGGGATCTGGATGATCTGCACACCAAAGGTCACGATCTGACCTGTTCCCAGAAGTTCCCTGATACCTCCAATAAGCACAAGAACAAGAAGGAAACCAGTTGATGAACCCAATGCATCAATGAGCGAATCGAACATGTTGTTCTTATTAGCATATGCCTCTGCACGTCCGATGATGATACAGTTGACAACAATAAGAGGAATGAAGACACCCAATGCCGCATACATTGGCGGGAAATAAGCTTTCATTACCATCTCTACGATCGAAACGAACGTTGCTATTATCAAAATAAATATTGGCAATCTCACAGAAGCAGGGATCTGCTTCCTCAGACCTGAGACCATCAGGTTGGAACAGATAAGTACGAAAGCTGTTCCGGCCGACATACCAATAGCATTTTCAATAGACGTGGTAACTGCCAATGTAGGACAAAGACCCAATACCAGACCAAATATAGGGTTATCTTTTGTAATTCCACGAATAAATTCACTTAAAGCATTCATAATATCACCTTTTAAGCCTCTGCTCCCTGTATCACTTCAACCTGGGAACTCAGGGCATCTACTACTGCCTGAGATGATATCGTGGCACCGGTAATAGAATCAATTGCGCCACCAGACTTTGACAAACTCAGGTCTGCTACTTTCACGTTCTTGAACTGATCCTTGAAAGCTGGTTCAGTGATCTTGGAACCTAATCCGGGAGTTTCGGAGTGGGACATGACACTCATTCCACTTATCTCATTAAATGAAGCATCAACACCACCTGCAATTACCAATAATCCCTGTGCTCCGGCTTGTTCCCTGAAGAACGCATATCCGATAAGATTGCCGGAACTATCTTTTGCACGGTAGTATAATATTTCCCTGTCACCCTCATCATTAATGATCTCATCACCGTACACTGCCTCAAAATCTGCTGCCTGAGGCATTAGCTCAGCAAGCGTTACAGTTCTCGCTTCTTCATAGTTCTTCTTTAATTGTTCACTTGTAGGCACATATGTTATAGCCAGAAGTGCTGAAGCGATCACCGAGATCAGAACCAGCTTACCTATGATAACTATTACATCCTTGTTTGAATCAGTCATCTAATAACACCTCCAGACGGTCCTTGAAAGGGACCTTTGAAAGGATACGCTTGTACTTGCGCTGCAGATAGGTCTCTGAACCATAAGATCCCGGAAGTGTGTTGTTATCGATCAATGCTGAAACACAGTTTGCAAGGAACAGACCATAGAAGGTCGCATCAATGTAATTTGCAAAATGGCCATATACTACGACCAGAACACCACAAACGATCCCGTAGATCACACGACCGTTCTTTGTTACAGGAGAAGTTGAAGTGTCGGTTGCCAGGAACAGTACTCCAAACAGGACAACACCAAGAATAACGTATGATAAACTGTCACCCAACAGCACTGCAAGCAAAATTGTGGTCACGAAGAAGGAAACTGGAATTCTCCATTCCACATACCGAAGTAATATGAGTATGCAACCTGCCAGCAACAATGCAAGCGGAGATACTCCTGCCATTACACCTGCACCGGTTTCCAGTACCAGATCGGACAAAGCCGTCGTCTGCGGATAGGATGCCGGAGCCATTATTGAACCCCATGCAAGACTAAGGAATACCCATGCAGCAAGGACCGGGTTGAACACATAGGACCCGATTCCACCAAAAGCATGCTTGCCAATTCCGATCGCAAAGACAGAACCGATCATCGGCATCCACAATGGAACTTCCGGCGGGACCACCATCGCGATCATTAAACCGATCAGAACGGCGCTTCCGTCTGCAATTGTTATCTTCTGATCAAATGCTTTCTGTATTGCGACCTCTGTCACAACTGCTGCCAGAATGCTCGCAATGACTATTCCTAGTGCAGGAAGGCCAAATAGATATACAGACAGCAGGACCACAGGCATAAGAGCAATTATCTTAGCCAGGGTCAGCTTGTTAAAAGTAATAGATTCTTTCTTGTGAGGGGGAGCTGAAATCGTAAATGTCATCTTATTCGCCTCCACTGCAGCCACATCCTAACTTAAGGTTAGTAGATGATTCTTTTGGAGCAAAGTCCTCGTATGCTTTTTCAATAGAGCTCTTTGCATACCTTATAAGCTGCAACACGTGTATCTTTGAAGGACAGACAGCTGCACATCTGCCACATTCCACACAGTTCATAATATGCATTTGACGGCACTCGTCAAAACGACCCTGGTCAGCAAGTGCTGTTAACCTGCTTGGCACAAGGTTCACAGGGCATACATCAACACATCTTGCACAGTGAATACATGCAACCGATTCACCCCTTACGACCTCATCGACCGACTGGACGAATATGGATGTCGTTGTCTTGCTCACCGGTACATCATCAGTGTACTGTGCCACACCTGTGATCGCACCATTTGCAATGAGCTTGCCAGCTTCACCTATGTAGCCACCACATGCTTCAATTACATCTTTGAAAGGCGTGCCTATCCTTACAAGGATCTTCTGCGGATCTTTAACTTTTCCGGAAACTGAAACTACGGTCTCGATATATGGTTTTCCCGCATTCACTGCATCGTAAAGTGCTTTTGCAGATTTTACACTGCAGATAGCAACACCGACATCAGTAGGGTCACAACCGAAAGAAACCTTCCTTCCGGTCACATTATAAGTGAAAAGGTCAAGAATCTTTCTTCCATATATGTGGTCCTGTGATACGACCACAATATCCGATGCCATATCTTTAAAGTAGTATTTGACCTTCCTCTTGCCGACCAATGGAGCAACAGTGATGTTCTTTCCATCAAAGTTCAATCCATCAAACGCGCTGATGGATTCAAGGTCATCATTCCTGAGAACGATCGCACCCCTGGAAGCACCTGCTGCTTTCATCAATAATTTCAATGCATCAAGCACCTGTGATGAATACTGGGAAGGTGTATCATAATGCCCGCCTATCCATTCTGAAGAAGTAGCATTTACCAGAACGATATCGATATTTTTACCCTCGGGTTTTAGGACCATATGGGTAGGAGTTCCATAATGCTCAACGATACCAGCGTCCTTTATAAGATTCGCAAGTTCAGAAACCGAAACATCCTTTGGTTTAAAATCAACGCATTCTGCATCTTCAGATGGCTGGATCACAACACTGTTCACCTTATTGCCACTTGGATGGGGAGCTTCCTCAATGGAGACGACTTCCCCGGACACGCTTGAATGGACAGATGCGGAATCATACGATCCGCATTCACCGATCTTCTGCCCTTCACAGACCATATCCCCTTTCTTCACAAGTGGTTCACATATACTACCATCATGCTGCTTTAAAGGAATAATTACCTTCTCAGGCATATTTTTCATAATATTGACCTTTGTCACAAACACCAACTCCTTAGAACGCAGGCTCCCTGTCAACTTCAGGAGGTTTTGCTCCCGGTATGGTCACATCGATCGTCTTTAATGTGAAATCTGTTGGCGGATCGGTCTGTGCCGGATCGGAATCATAACCGATCAGTTCCCAGTCAATTGCTGTTGCAGTTGAACCATGGCAATCAGCACATTCAAGTGGATCTGCCATTCCCACATCTGAACCTGCGATGTTGTGGCTCAGCCTGTAATAAAGCGCAACGGTCCTGAGCACAGCATTCGGATAATCAGCTTCACCGTCATTATCTCCGTCATAGCTTCTCATCTCATCGACTGTCACCGTGCCATCCTGGTCTGAATCGGCAGCTTCCACATATGACACAGCTATCGGGTCACCGACCTCCTTGCTTGTGTCAGGTGACTCTGCAACTTCAGGGTTCAAACCTTCATCCCACCAGATACCAGTTACGATATTGAAAGGTGCAAGTTTAACCTCGGGACCATCCTTTACATCAGGGATGTTCAGTTCATCCTCACCGACGCCATTGGACCATGCAAGTACAGGAATAATAGATTCCATCTTGTAAGAGTCAACGCGTTCACCGTTTGACCAGTCAAAGGATCCAAGGGTAGTTCCACCTGGAAGTTCCCCTCCCGGAAGCGCAGGAATGTGACATGACTCGCATTCTACGGTCTCAAGGTGAGCATCAACGATAGGTCCATGTGAGATGCCTGCATGACAGTCTGCATCATCACAGCTGCGGACCTCGGCTTCTAATTCATGGATATCTTCAACATCCGTTTTTAGCAGAAGACTTGAATGTGATATCTCATGACACTCAACACAATTGACCTCAGCGTGTACATCATAGTCTGCATAATCAGGCGAAGACCACATTACAGCCGTTGTAGGTATATTTGCCACATGGCAATTGTCTGAACATGATTCTTTTACAGGAGCTCCATTTACAGTGTCGTGGAACAACAATAACAATGGAAGCGGAGTAACAGCATTGGAGAAATAAGTGAACTTTCTGATAGCATCGGTCTGCACTGCAACATTTGCATCCACCATTGCTGCTGCATTTGCATTTTCAAAATCCCCTTCAGTGAACTTCATAGCACGTGCTTCGACATCATACCTACCATATTGCTCATGGCAGATCATACAATCAACATCTACACCATACTCTTCCAGTGCTCCGCCACCAGGATGATAAGCACCATAGAGTTTGACCCATTCGTCTTCGCCCTCTACCTCAATATCAAAGTTTGTCAGTGGATCCCATTCATCGATATCTCTTTGAATATGGGTGTTGGTCTCCACATGATCAGATACCGTGAAGTGACAACCTCCACAACTTGAGTCCGACCATTCTCCTTCGGTCATATAGTGATGAGCGATCGCTTCATTACCACTATAACCCATGCTTGCGAAAACGCCTGCAAATGCGAAGATGAAAATGGCGGCTGCCAATAATATTACCTCTAATTTTGCCATATGATCCCCCTCTTAATCCTCTGCCACGTCCTCCAATTCCTTGAGGACAACGCCGATAATCGTAGTCATATGCTGCTCTTCCAGAACAGTCATATCATCAGAAACGTATTTGTGCAGCTCAAAGCTCTTGGGGATCTCTCTTACATTAAAATCAAAGATCTTATCCAAAAGACCTTTCTTTGGCGTTATGCCTAAAAAGTTTACATCAAGACGATTTCCAACCTTGTGTGCCTTCACTTCTACCTTGTCCAATGGAGAACCGGACTTTACGTAGATCATGTGATGATCGCCGCCAAAGTGTTTTTCTATCCCCTTCCAACCATATTTTTCTATGATCTGATGAATTGCAACAGCGAGATACTTGTCTTTACCGGCATTCCCACCCGATGCAATTCCTGCACTAGAATCACTCATACAAACACGTCCTATCATGAATAATAATTAACATCCGTCGACTAATATAATTGCCAGAATCATTGATTGTGAATATTTATAGGTTTCGAAATAAGCTTAATATTAAGCATATCTATCCATACAGCATGGACAAAAAAACAGTTCTATTGCTAGTATTAATCGTTATAGTTTCTATTTCATTCACAGTATTATATGAGGAGCAGGAGGACAATTTAACTACCAAAAATGAAATATTTCATACTGATTCGCGCAGTATAATGGACACAACAGTTACAATCGCCATCTATGATTTTAGTGAAGAACATGCGGTACAGACTGTTGACAAAGCTTTTGGAAGAGTTGGCGATGTCGACGACGTCATGAGCAGTTACAAAAATGATAGCCAGACCAGTATCCTGAATGAAGGATCAAGACTGGAGGGCGCCTCACCAGACCTTATCTACGTTATTGAACGGTCTAGGTATTATTCTACTATAAGCGATGGTGCATTTGACATCACAATAATGCCAGTACTTGACCTCTGGACAAGCAAGTTCAGTCCCGGCGGAACATACCAGCCACCTACACAGGAAGAAATAGACACAACTCTCGAACTTGTTGATTACAGCATGATAACCATCGAAGATGGAAATATCTCCATGGAACCAGGCATGAAGATCGCACTTGGAGGAATAGCAAAAGGATATGCTGTTGACCAGGCCATAGGATCATTGACATCAGAAGACATAACCAGCTGTTTTGTTGATGCCGGCGGAGACGGACGGTACATTGGCACAAAGCCCGATGGGACCATGTGGACAGTAGGACTCCAGAACCCCGACAAACAGGGAGATTTCATCACTGTAATGCAACTGGAAGATATGGCTGTCGCAACAAGCGGTAACTACGAGCGTTACTTCAGTGATGCTGCAAAGGTTTCCCACATCTCCGACCCAAGGACCGGATACTCAGTGAACGAATTGATCAGCGCAACGGTTATTGCGGAAACAGCTATGGATGCCGATGCCCTGGCAACCACGGTGTTCGTACTTGGGGAAAAGGAAGGAATTGAACTTATCGAAACCCTTGACGGGGTCGAATGTCTGATAATCACATCAGACAAAAGGATACTTCGATCAACTGGCTTTGCGGAATACGAAACAACCCAGGAATAATTGAGATTAACAGGAACAGTGGCCAAAAGCCATTTTCCTGTTAATATTATAGTATATTATTTTGTAGTGTAGTATTATTACCCTAACATGACCTCATGAAGTGTCTCGTATATAGGACCCTGTGGTGTCAGAGTACTTTTCTTTAAACTTATCCTGTCAACTACCATGTTCCCAAGTTCAATATCATTAAGCTCATCAAGTAATCCCAGGAATTCATCCATCTGGCCTGCAGGCATAAATTTTACCCTTGCCAGAGTGGCATGTGCGGTGAATTTCTTTTTATCCTTCTTGAATCTGAACTTTGAGAGCTTTGATTCCACCTCATCATGAAGAAGCTCAAAGTTCCCTTCTGCACCCAACCAGACAACCCTTGGAGCTTTGGGCTTTGGAAAAACCCCAATACCGCCGACAAGAGCATCGAAAGGTTTGCATTCAATGGCCTCCAGGGCTTCTGCAACCTCCGGCACTTTTGATTCCTTTACCTCGCCAATGAACTTCATAGTAATGTGCACAAGATCAGGGTCAACCAACTTCAACTTCAGCCCGGAAAAACGCGTTTGTATGACCCGGACCTCATCACGGAATTCCTCTGGCAGATCGACTGCAATAAATATTCTGGCCATATAAACAAAATTGGCTGCATGTATGTTAAATGGTGCCGTTGGATCCAGATGGAAATGTTTGATAGATAATATATATAATCGATAATTACCATAATTAATAATAGAGAATATCTGAGGGAATGGATGGATACTATTAACACACCAACCGTACTGGCAAGACATGCAGTTCAGATCGCTAAAGAACTGGGAGCTCCAGCCATAATAGTATCCGGAGACATTGACCTTGAGAGTGTTGAAACCGATATTCCGATATATTATGTGACCCGGCGGCAAAAAAGCATAATTGATAACCTGATATCCGACACCTCCGATGAAGGCGAAAAGCTGAAAAAGATCATTGAACCCATTAACAGGGAAACATCCGGAAATGTCCGCTATATCGAAGAAGCGGCTGCAATCGAGCATATTATCGGGGAACTCAGGAAAGGCACTATCGTCGGCGTGATCCAGACAAAGGAATCCAGCGCAATCGTGATCCACGAGATCTCACAAAGTCCCCTTATCAGAACACTTCAGGAATGTGAAGAAAGAATAGAACCTGAGGTCATGCGAGCAGCTCTCACCATAGCATTTGATATTGCTGCAAGCGGAAGAGAAGGACACAAAATAGGAACTGCTTTTATCCTGGGTGATACTAAAGAGGTCATGCAGCGTTCCCATCAGATGATACTCAACCCTTATGCAGGCCATAAGGACGAACATAGGAACATACTGGACAGGATGAACTGGGAATCCGTCAAGGAATTTGCCCTTCTTGACGGTATTTTTGTGATATCAGAAACTGGCATTGTCAATGCTGCAGGCAGATATCTCGATGTTGATGCAAAAGACATCAACATTGAGAAGGGGCTTGGAGGAAGACATGTTTCAGCAGCTGCGATCACAAGGGACACTTTTGCAATAGCTGTCACAATATCCGAATCCGGAGGTACTGTCAGAGTCTATATGGATGGCAAGGAGTTACTTTGCCTTGATTACATAGAAAGACCTTCATTACGTAGTGGCAAACCCCGGTATTGAGGATCATATCTTAAATCTTAACAAGGCTGCTATACCACCAAGCGAGTGCAATTTCTGCCCTGGCTCGAACTCTGTACTGAATACCACCATAGTACCCTGTGCATGCTCGACTTCCTGTATCATAGCATCGATGTTACCTGCTTCCCGCTCCAGGCGAAGCAGCTCATCGGCTACAAGAAGTGTTTCGACCGCACCATAATCGATCGCTGTTTTTACTTCATCCATACCATACGCGACCTTGCCCCCAAGAGCCATCTCCCTTAAAAGTTCATCCATAAGTGAAGACTCTCTGGCGATCCTGGACTCTTCCATTATCCTGTCAACAGCACCCCTTCTAAGCACTTCCTGAAAACCGGACATGCCTATGGAAGATGTATCCTCAACAAGGATACCTGCTGCCAGTTCGGAATTGTTTGCAGAGATGTACTTCATAAGATCATCCTTGGTAAAACCAGGTCCTGCAACAACGACCGACTCCGTCCCGCACATGGCATGACTCAACTGCTCGAAGATGGTGCTGAAGAACAATTCACGAAGCGTGCCTTCACCTTTTCCTGATGACTGGCGAATATGGGAATAAAGCTCTATTCCATAGTGACGTACAAAACCAATGTCTGCATCGCCTTCTTCAATGGCCACGATAATGACCTTTGGCCTTTTGGACGCAGCTTCTGCCTCGTTCACACGCTCGACCTGATCCTTTTTCCAGTGCTTTATTATAGAGAGAGCAGTTCCCTCCTCAATATTGAGAGTATGGTGATAACCGGCATCCATCCCATGTTCAATAAGACCGTGGACCCTGAGACGATTGGAGAACTTATGGAACTCAAGGTCATCTACCCTGATACCAAGTCTCACGTTCTTTTTCTCGACCTTCTCCGGCCTGAGCTTATCACTGGCAGCATCAGCTTTCCTTTTAGTAAGAGCAAATACAAGATCGCCTTTCTCGATGATGTATTTCAAATGCCATAGATCATCCAGTGTCTCCGGAGTAAGGGCTATCTCACCTTCCTTATTTCCTCTAAGGTCTCTTTTTGTTACTCTCATAATAATACCCAGCAATTCAGACAGTTATATATCCATACTCATCAAAAGGTCACTTTTTGATATCCGATTCCCCTGGCGGAAGCATCCTTGCAATACTATCAGGAGATGCTACCTGTTTGACAAATGAAGGATCTTTTAGTTCATCTACATAAATGCGATAGACCTTCTTTGCAATATCGTTCTGGTTGAACTTACCGGGAAGCAGCTCGACCACATATTTGCCGGAGCGTTCGATAGCCGACACCGGACCTCCTATGACGCGGGTCTCCGCACCAAGTTCCAGGCCAACAGCAACACCTACAGGAACATCCTTGTAATAATTGCGTTCTCCGCGGATAACGAAGGAACCTTTCCTCAGGTATTCACCGGATTCCGGTGTCTTGGAGACCTGTTCAGGTTTTATCCAGTAACAGTCACCGCTGAACTGTCCTGCTTTCCAGATGCTGGAATAGGAAACCACGAATCTTGCAGCTTCCTCAAGGGTCGTTTCCGGAACATCCTTACCCTCGGTCTTGATAATTGTAATAGGTGCGCCGGGTACCTGCGTGTGGAACACGATGTCTCGTTTTTCCATATACTTTTTCACAAGCTCCTCATTGGTATCTGCATCCCTTCCGCCAACAACAAGGAAACCGTCGGATGAGAAGAACCACCTGAACCGGTCATACCAATGCTTCTTGAAGAAAGCCTTTCTCCTTTTGGATACTTTCTTCTCCCTTTTCTGCATTGCAACCTTCGTATCCTCGATCGCACGCAAAGCACCATCACGTTTTTTGCTTAACTTTTTAGCTTTATCATAATAGATCTGAGCATTTTGCGGAACTGTCTTACGAATATTGATACTCGCATTGATACCGTCAAGATCAACTACGACAAATCCTTCCGCTGAATCGATACTTATGATTAAGCGTGCTGCAGGCAGGTCATCTTTTGCCTTTTTGAGTATAGAACGGATCTCAGCCCAGGAATAACCTTTATTGCGTGCATTCTCCAGAACAGCAAGCACTTGTTCAATGCTCTGGTAATGCTCATAGACCTTCTCTGCAATGGCAGTGTACTTTTCTGAGTCCTTCTCGAACTTCTTGATAGCTTCCTGCTGTTTATGAAGCCTTCTTTCAAATACGTCAACTTTTTCCTTCTTTTTAGCAACTACCTGCTCAATTACTTCTTCAGATGCTTTTTTTCCGAAGAATTCGTCAAGGGCCTGATTGAAAGACGGGAAATATTCTTTCTCATCGGCAGAATACTGCTCAAGCTCCAGAGGGGCAACATCAATTGCCTCTAACTCGCCATTCACCTTCTTTTTGACAATACAGGGCTTCAGCCTATGTTCCACAATCGGGGAAAACACGACCTTTACGGCTTCACAAAGTGCTTTTACATCATCCGGTGTGGCATCTTTTGCTGCTGTTTTCTTATCAACACCTGCCCTCAGGCAGACTTCCTCTGCAAGAACACCGCCGAGATTGTAACTGGTTGCTATCGTCCTGACAACATCTGAAGTGGAAGATGCAAACAGATCTGCCATTCCGGCCTCTTCAACATCAAGCGGACTTAGCTGTGCTTCAGGGTATTCATATATTTCACCACTGCGAATCCTGCGCCCCCTGAAGGTCACGGGATTCATCGGTAGAATGATCTTACGGTCACTGTCAAGAAGAACGATATTTCCTCTTGAGAACAACTCGCATACAAGAATTGTCTCGATGCCTCCGCGGATCACACCAATCTCAATAATCCTGTCAAAGTCATACTGATTAACAGAAGTTATCCTGCCTGCCGATATGTGCTTTCTCAGCAACATAGGAAATGCATGAGGTAGTTTCGGACTCGGGCGCAGATACTTGCTCATGTGCGCTCTCTTGCCGGCCTGTATCACAAGATTGTCACGCCCTTTTCCGAATATGAAAAGATTTATTCTGATCTCACCCGGAACCGGCTGGTAGATCTTATCTATCTTTGCATCGATGAGTGATCCTTCAACATCGACGTTTCCAAGTTCGGATACAAGAGCAGCTACATCTGCACTCGTCATCTCCTGTTTCATAGATGCTTATAGAGTTCGACCTGACTTAAGGTTTATCCATATTGACGCACCTGACAACAACAGGTTGAAGTAATAAAGAAATAGATAAACACATCAATTGGTTGGAGTCTTGAGCAGCAGACAATATCAGCAGGAAACAAGCAATGAACTTTAAGACAAAGTATTTCCTCAAATCGAAGTTCCAGGAATATTACAAGACAGCGGAGATACACATCCCGTCCAGACTGGAAGCTCGCGAATGGGGATTCATCTCTTTTGATGAGATGCCGGAAACCGTGATGAGAAGACATAAGTCATTTGGATCACGCGGAGAGGTCGAGGAATATCTTGCAGGTATGGCACCTGCACATGCATACCATTCTGTTGCATACTATACATATCCCAGTGCACCTACCATGAAAGAGAAACAATGGCAGGAAGCAGATCTTATCTTTGACCTTGATGCAGACCACATCCCCGGTGCACCCAACTCATATTCAGAAATGCTTGATCATGTCAAGAAGGAGACATTAAAGCTCTATGACCTACTGATAAATGATTTCGGTTTTAATGAAGAGGATATACGGGCGGTCTTTTCAGGTGGCAGAGGTTACCATTTCCACATAAGTGACCCGCGTGTTCGCTCCCTTGAAAGCGCAGAAAGAAGGGAGATCGTGGATTATATCAGCGGAAGGGGACTCAATATTGAAAAGATATTCTACAAGAAAGCGATCAGTGGTGATGCAGGTAGTGAGAACGTAAGGATGAACATGCTTTCACCGGAGAGCGAGGGTGGCTGGGGAGGAAGGATCAACCGATACCTTGTATCCTATCTCACGGATCTTGCAAGTAAGGAAGACGCAGAAGAGCTCTTCACCGGTTTCAAGGGTATCGGCAAAAAGACCGCACAAAAGATGATCGACATATTAAGGGACGAAACGCAGGTCGAGTTGTTACGCAAAGGAAACATGGAAGCCCTTTCAAAGGTCAATAAGGGTATTATACAGACCCTCGCATTGCAGGCAGTGAATGACATGTCAGCAAGTGTGGACGAACCTGTTACCGGCGACATAAAAAGACTTATACGCCTGGGCGGGTCACTTCATGGAAAATCGGGAATGCGTGTTACAACACTCTCCATTTCAGAGCTTGAGGCTTTTGAACCATTGACCGATGCCATCGTGTTCTCAGACAAGCCGGTAAAATTAAAAGTGATAAGACCTTTTGCAGTACAAATGAAGGGTAATGACCTCTATGTAGAGGAAGGCACACAGGAATTGCCTGAATACGCAGCCGTGTATCTTATGTGCAGAGGTGCAGCAGAATATGGATCGTAATGAGCTCAAAAGCATACTCAGGGAAGAGAACAGTTCGGCTTTAAGGGCGTTGCCGAATGGGTTCTACCGTCTTGTAGATGATTATATCCATGAGCTTGAAGAAGAGATCAGAAAGATCAACAATCCACGCTCTGCTGAATCGAAGATACTCGAGGATGAGCTCCAGAGTGCCATCAATGATGTGGAAACCATATTCATTCGCAGGGTACGAAAGATCACTTCAAGAGCCACGTCCAATGCATTCTCAAGCAGCTCACCAAGACAGGACCTTGACAAACTCCTTCCTGCAGAGCAGGCGGTATATGAAGCAACGCTTTCGGCAATACAGGTAGCAAGAAACGGATTGCTCGAACCGATACTTGACCCGTCGTCATCCGCAGCCCCTGCAAATGACCAGGAATACACAAAACAGGAAGTATCCTCACAAAAAGTCACAGGTGAACCAACTGCCACAGGATCAGTACAAGAAGCATCAGCATCGGCAATTGTCACCAATGGAGAGGTAAGGGACAAGACACAAATAGCCAAAAGGAATATAAATGAAGAATACTTTGTTGTCCGAATATTGAAAGACCTACCGACATTTAATGCCGTAGATAAGCGAAATTATACTACCCATGCAGAAGATGTCGTTGTTTTACCCGCAATGAACGCAAATGTTCTGGTAAAACGAGGTGCGGCTCATCTTATCACAAAATAAAAGATTCAAATTGATAAAAGGTGTAAATAATGAAAATTCCAAAGAGGTTCAGAACATATTGCCCATCCTGCAAAAAACATACTGAACACATTGCAGAAAGAGTAAAGAAAGGCAAGGCATCGGCTATGACACATATTGCCAGACAGAAGAAGAGGCAATCAGGCATCGGAAACAGTGGTAAGTTCTCAAAGGTTCCCGGAGGAGACAAACCAACCAAGAGAGTACAGCTCAAATACCGCTGCGCCGAGTGCAACAAGTCACACCAGAGGCCATGCTTCAGAGCAAAGAAATTCGAGTTTAAGGAATGATAACAATGACACAACCAAAAAGCAGATTCTTACGCGTAAAATGCAACGACTGCTCCAACGAGCAGGTCATCTTCGGTAGTGCAAGCCGCAAGGTCACATGCCTCGTATGCGGAAGAACACTTGCAGAATCCACCGGCGGAAAGTCAACAATTACAACACATATCCTGGAAGTCCTTGAATAAAGTGGTGTAGAATGGATAATAATAACTGGCCAGAAAGCGGCGACTTTGTAGTTTGTACTGTAAAGAACGTAGTCGACTTTGGGGCCTATACCACCCTTGAGGAATACGGGGGTAAAGAAGGATTTATCCATATCTCCGAGATCAAGGCCGGATGGGTCAAGTATGTCCGTGATTACGTAAGGGAAGGCCAGAAGATCGTCTGCAAAGTGCTGGGCGTAGACCCGAACCGACGTCACATTGACCTTTCCTTAAAGGATGTCAACGAACACCAGAAGCGTGCGAAAATCCAGGACTGGAAGAACGAACAGAAAGCTGAGAAGTGGCTCCAGTTCGTAGCTGAGGACACAAAGACCAGCCCGGAAAAGATGGAAGAACTAAAGTCCCTTTTCATGGAAGAGTTCGGAAGCTGCTACACTGGCTTTGAAGAAGCTGCCATCAACGGAAAGGAAGCTTTCGAAGACATGGCCATCAGCAAGAAACTTGCCGCAAAGATAGCAGACATCGCTCAAGAGAATATTAAACTTCCATTCGTAGACATCGCAGGATACGTGGACCTTACCTCCAATAGCCCTGATGGGATCGATATTATCAAGAAATCCCTCAAATCAGCTACCAAGATCAAGACAGATGATGATGTCAGGATAGACGTTACATACACAGGCGCACCAAGATACCGGATAAAGGTCATCGCACCTGACTACAAGACCGCGGAAGCTGTTTTGAAGAAAGCTTCTGAGAAAGCTATTGACTATATCGAAAAGAAGGAAGGAAAAGGAATTTTCCACCGACATATCGAAACAGCAAAGGCGTGATGTTCCATTGGGAAACAAGATCCGAAAGTGTGCTCAATGCAATGTTTATACATTGAAAGAGAGCTGTCCGGAGTGTGGAGAACCTTCCAGGAATCCACTTCCGGCACGATTTTCCCCGCTTGACCCCTATGGCAAATACCGCCGAATATCTAAAAGGAGGGAGATGGAACATGCGTGAAACAACTGTGATCCGCCTTAAGGATGATATCCAGCTAAACGACCCCATACTACTTGTTGGCCTTCCGGGAGTCGGGCATGTTGGAAAGCTTGTTGTCGATCACCTGATCGAGAAACTTGAAGCAGAAAAAGTATTTGAGATCTATTCCCCTCATTTTCCACCACAGGTAATGGTGAGCGAGGAAAGCACCGTCAAGCTTGTCAATAACGAGATGTACATTTGCAAGACTGACGAAAGGGACCTCGTACTTCTGGGTGGAGACCATCAGAGCACAACTACAGATGGTCATTATGAACTTGGAGGCATCTATATCGAACTTGCCGCCGAACTGGGCGTATCAAAGATATACACTCTTGGAGGATACCCGACAGGCAAGCTGGAGCACACCGACGAGGTAATGGGTGCTGCCAATGATGCAGAGCTTATCGAGGAACTGAAGGAATTCGGTGTTACTTTCAAACCTAACGAACCCGGAGGAGGTATCGTAGGTGCATCAGGTCTTTTGCTTGGACTTAGCAAGTTCAAGGACATAAAAGCTGCATGTTTGATGGGATTGACCTCAGGATATCTGGTTGACCCGAAAAGTGCACAATCCCTTCTGGCGATCTTAAGCAAGCTCCTGAACATCGAGGTCGAGGTAAGTGAACTCGAAGAGCGTGCAAAGGACATGGAGAAGATCGTTGCTAACCTCATCGAAGCAAAACAGCAGCAACAGGGCGTGTTGAGAGATACGGCCGTTGAAGAAGACCTAAGATACATCGGCTAAGGTGGGAACATGCAGATCAATGCTGATCTCCACCTCCATTCTAAATATTCCATGGCGTGCTCCAATAAGATGGAGCTGCCAACAATTGCCGTAGAGGCAAAGAAAAAAGGCATCGACCTTGTGGCTACAGGCGACTGTATCCACCCGAAATGGCTCGATGACATTAAAAATGCCGCTACGGATGATGAGACAATTCTCATCAATGACACTTATTTTATTCCCACCACAGAGATCGAGGATAAGAACCGCGTCCACCATCTCCTGATCCTGCCATCCATCTCAAAAGCCGAGGAGCTGGCAGAGACCATGTCAAAATATGCCGACCTGGCAGTGGATGGCAGACCCACGGTCAAACTCGACGGCAGTGAGATCGCACAGATAGCAAAGGACGTCGGTGCACTGATCGGACCCTGCCATGCATTCACCCCCTGGACAGCCCTGTATGCATACCATGACTCGCTCAAAAGCTGCTACGGAGATCTGACAGACTACATCTCTTTCGTGGAACTGGGACTCAGCGCTGATACCGATTACGCAGACCGCATCAGTGAGCTTCACAGGCTCACCTTCCTGACCAACTCGGATGCACATTCCCCCTGGTCCAACAAACTTGCACGTGAATTCACCCAATTCGAAGTTCCTTCCATCGATTTTGAGGGACTGGAAAAGGCCATCCTTCGCAAGGAAGGCTACAAAGCCACCCTGAACGTCGGATTCTTCCCTGAAGAGGGAAAGTACAACGAATCCGCATGCATCAAGTGCTTCACCCACTACAACCTTGAGGAAGCTATTCAGAATAACTGGCGATGCCCCCAGTGCAGGGGACAGGTCAAGAAAGGCGTATCCGACAGGGTGAACGAGCTAGCAGACCTGGAAACCCCTATACACCCCGACCATCGCCCGGATTATCTCCACCTCGCACCCCTTGCAGAGATCATCATGATGGCACTGGGCCATGCAAGCATCACGACCAAAGGCGTAAGAACAGCATGGGAATCCCTTGTGGAAAAGTTCGGCAACGAAGTTGCAGTTCTCCTTGATGCCAAAACCGACCAGCTTGACATCGTAGACCAAAAAATAGTCGATGCCATACTGGCATTCCGAAACGGCGAGGTCATCATCCACCCCGGAGGCGGAGGCCAGTACGGATGGATAGAACTTCCGGACTCAGAACACAAGCCAAACCAACCTCCCGCCAAAAGCAAGAACCAGAGTTCCCTTTTCGACTTCTGATCCACTTTTTCGACATCTATATAACCCATAAACGCCTTCAAAAACAACAATGCCGGGGTGGCAGAGCGGACTAATCCAACGGTGAATTACAGCCGCGGAGTCTATACGCGGCAGGCTCGAGACCTGTTTCTCCTAACGGAGTGCTTGGGTTCAAATCCCAACCCCGGCGTCCTGATTTTACTGTGGCTTTTTTTGAGAGGAAAAACTTTCACTGAGATTCAATCAAGCTTCCCGTAATGGTTCTTCCACTTGTCAGCCCTTTTAATGAACTCCTCATAGCCTTCTTTTCGGATAAATTCAATTGAATCCCTGCATTTCCTGCGAGAATATCCCTTCGCGTACCATTCCTGAACAATATCACAGGACTCCCATTCCGGGCAATCGGCACAGGTCTTATACCCCTTATCCCTGAAACAGCAGAGCTTCATCTTACACTTGACCCTATTGATGTCCCGTCCCCCATCTTCATAGCCCAACCTGCATCCACGACAGTTCTTGTTCTTTAATTCACGACAGGTCTTACAATACGCCCCACAGCAACCGATCTCAATTGTAGACATAGGTACCCCATACTAATTTTAGACCAGATACTGCAAATAGCTTTTGGAAAACAAAGGTGCTGTAAAAGAGGCATCGCACAGGAAATGTAGACCATATCAGATGAGAGCTCGAATGTTCCCTGAAGAAAAAAAATAAGAGGAAAGGATCTGGAAAAGAATGAGGTCCTTCCTTAAACCTCACTCGATCACATTGTCAACAGTAAACTCGAACGTATCCGTAACACCGTTCACGTTCACTGTATAGACACCTGCTTCAAGACCATACACATCCAGAGGGATGTTCACTTCAAAAGGTACAAGTGCCTGGGTGCACATGGCATCTGCCGGTCTTTTGGTCTTCAGGGCTACATTAAAGATGTTACCATCCCTTGTGACCTCGATGTTGTCCTCATCGATGACAGTGCATCCATCAGGAAGGTTTCCTACAGCATTCACACTTACCTGTAACGGGAATGATTCCATTATGAAGATCTCGATGTCATCGACCACGGCATCACCAATGATGTATTCAGTGTCATCCCCATCCAGAATCGTACCATCTCCATCAGCATCATGTTCACCTGAAGCAAGTACAGTTACTGTCATGCTGAAGGTATCCTCGTCACCAGTAGTGTTTTCCCAGGGTCTCTTGTAGATCGCAGAGATCTCATAGGTACCTTCGGTTTCTGCCTGGAATTCCCATTCATGGATGCCACCTGCTCCCACCAGACCTTCATCCTCCGGAGCAATTACAAAATCGTCCCCGATCAATGTCATGCCTTCAGGAACTGTGAGATTCCAGGAATAACCTGTTGTAGGGTTCTCTTTAAGCTTCAGCACAATGAGATCATTTTGTTCCATTGTAACCTCACTGGCGTTTGCATCCTCAGTTAACACCGTCCCCGATTCAACGATCTCCACATCGTCGGTAAGATCAATTTTCCCATTTTCTGTGCAACCCATAGAAAAAGCAGCCATGGTAACTGCCACAATCGTTATCAGGACCAGAATGCCCATACCTGTATATTTTGACATGATAATTTATCTCCTGTATCTATACAAATGAATGGCTCGTAGCTATATAGCCATTACTTAAGCTACAAATTGATTTGAAGTCATCCAATAACGATTATACAACACAGGAAACACAAACCTTCATTTGTGCAGACGCTTCTGGACAGCTTCACTGGTAAGCTCTTTCAGTGCATCAGTACCTATCCATCTGGCACTGACCAGATTCGATCCGGTAAGCCTTTGTGACACTTCGATGGCTTTTTTGTTCAACTCGATGTTGCGCTTGCCGATCTGTCTTAAGGCCCAGTTGACGGCTTTTTTCACAAAATTGCGTGCATCGATGGATTCCTTTTCGATCAACGGGAAGAGATCCTCGAAAATGGGATCTTCTGCCTTCTTGTCCGCCACAGCCATCCTTGCCATGAGCACAAAACCCGAGCGTTTTACGAACTCCTCTTTGCGGGAGCTCCACTCGATAGCTTTCCTGTAAGAGTGAGGGGTTTTCTGGAAGAGGTTCATACAGCACTGGTCACATATCTCCCAGTAATCAAAGTCCCTGACCCACACTTCCATCTGCTTCTCCGTAACCTGCTTTGGATCATCCACCATGGAAGCAAGAATCATCGTCTCCCTGTAGCCTGCATCCCACAACATGAGAGCCAGTTTATGATCCTTACCGGTATCTTTTGCAAGGTGTCTCAGCTCCGGAATTGATACACCATAGCACTTTTCAGGAGTGATCCAGAAATGTGCCATGCCTTCTATAGCCTCAGGATCGCTCAGTTCTTCCAGTTTAGTGATGATCTCATCAAAGATTTCTTCTGTTGTACCCACAAGAACAGTCCCCGTGTTTTCAATTTGTCACATAAGACATTGTATGGATGCTTTTTAAATATTATTAGAGGATACTTTTTTATTAAGTAAGAAGGGGAAACAACATGAGAGGCGTAATGAGTAAACTGGTTATCTGTATCCTGATAATACTGTTCGCAACAACAGCCCTTGCATCAGCGAACACCGGGAATGATGCTGATACAATGATCGAGATCGGTGAGATATACAGCAGCATTGATACCTGTGATATTGCCCTTTACTCCTCTTCGACAGTAGAAGACCTAATCTTGGAAGTACAGCTTGTACGTGAAGACAGGATCATCGATAGTACCACCATCCCTGTTGACAGGATCAGCGTGAATTCCAGGGTCATAAAAGTGGTCCAGTGGGAAACAAAGACCGCCGAGGATGGCGCATATGAAGTACATGTACAGGTCCTTAATGATGAAAAGGAGCTCAGTTCTACCGAATATGAGTTCGTTCACGGCAGGCAGGTAATCCCGGAGGTCGTAATAGAAGGCACGATCTCCAATTCCGAAGGTGTGACCGCGGTCATAAGACCTGTTGATGCAACCCTTGTCGACATAGAATACATGCTCGTGGATGGTTTTGATGTCATCTACATTGCAAAGGACGAAAAAGTATCCGTGCATACAACCCCCCTTACAGTTCATAAGAGATGGAACACCCTTCTTTTGAACGATAAGGAATACACCGGACTTGTAAAGGTCAGGCCATCCAATGAAAAAACTGCTATTGTGGTAACAGACGCATTCATTTCACGGGATGATGCAAAGATCACCGATGTATATAAGGATGAGATCGGTGCAAGTGCTACCATTGCAGGAAATTCCCAGGTACCTTTCGACGGTTATGTACAATTCACAGTTTATGATGAGAATGGGGAGAATGTCGTCGAATCCGCGATCATGAGATCACCCATACTGCTCACAGATGATGACGAAACAGTAGAAGCCATCTGGGAGAACAGGCTCCAGGAAGGCAAATACAAACTTGTGATCGAGATCATAGGCAATGATGGAGACGGCCTCGACATCCAGGAAACCATTATCGATGTGGAAGAAAGTGTGACCATATCAAATGATGTTCCTGAAGAAGCGGAAGAGGACAACAGCATACCATCATTCCTGATCACACAGGCAGCATTTGTTCTTGCTACTGTGGCATTTGTGCTCCGCAGAAGAAATGCATGAAAAAGGTAATTCAAATGCCATACGAGCTGTTCATTGCCCTGAGACATCTCAAAAGCAGGCGTCGTCAATCGCTCATATCCATAAGTGCCATTGGGATCGCGGTCACTATACTCGTGATCTCGAACGCTTTTATGGCAGGATATACAGAAGAGATCTATGATGTTACCGTCGAGAACCTTCCTCATGTGGTCGTTACTCCTGGTGAGGAAGAGGAATACATTCATTTTTACAATAGCATCATTCCACTTATAGAAAGTATCGAGGGAGTGGTAGGAACCTCGCCTGCCCTGGAGGGGGAAGCTACGCTTCGATACAAGGAGCAAACACTCAACGTCTTTATGCGAGGGATAGAACCCGAAAAGGAAGATTCTGTATCCCGCATCTCAGAGGATATAGTAGAAGGAGATCCCTACAAGCTTATCCACTCCAAGAATACAATTGTGATCGGTGACAGCCTTGCAGAGGATCTTGATGTGAAGATCGGCGATAAGCTATCCGTAAACTTCCCCACAGCAAACCCGGCCTCTTATGAGATAGTAGCGATCTTTGATACAGGAACACCTGCAGATGATATCCTTACATACACATCCCTAAAGACGGCACAGGAATTCTATGATACCGGTGATGCCATCAATGTGATCAACATCCGTCTGGCAGACTATAACGAAGACAAAAAGATCGCAAAAGAGATCGAAGCTCTCGGTTACGAAGCATCGGGATGGACAGGGACAAATCCTGAGATCCTCCAGACCATCACCATTGAAACAACGTCCAATAACATAATACTCGCACTCATACTCCTGATAGCATCGTTCGGGGTGATCAGCACACTGAACATGGTGGTAATGGAGAAGGTAAAAGAAATAGGCGTCCTGATGGCCATGGGAGCACCTGCTTCCGCCATACGCAGGATATTCATTCTGGAGAGCGGCATCCTGGGATTGATCGGTGCGGTCATCGGATCCATACTTGGAACTGCCATTGCCCTGATGATAGGGAGTTATCCGGTTCCTGCTGAGTTTTATGGCATTGAGAAGATACCAGTGATCATCAGTATATCAGATATACTTATAACTGTTATAGTCGTATTTGTACTCAACTTGATTGCAGGGGTTTACCCTGCTCAGCGCGCAGCCGGGCTGGATCCGGTAGAGGCAATTTCAACACATTGAGAATAAATAAATTATCAAGCTCTTTTTGCCACAACACATTCTCAAAAGTGGTAGTGTTGATAAGAAAATACATTAAAAGAAACTTTTCTGCCGCAAAGTGTATATACAATTACTAAATAGTAGTCTTTGTGTAATGAGCGGGATCCTAATTTCTTTTCAAGTACCCCCACTCCCCAACCCGCTCATACCACCTTTCATAAAATGTTCACGCAATAAACTGTTTTTCTGAAGATGTTAACAAGGTTACTTTAATGCATTATTGTATACCGGACATTTATATAAATATCAAATAGTAGCAAACATATCAATGATGCTCCTTGAGAGATCCTTGCTTATATCCACCGATCTCATCAAAGTATCCTTAAAAAAGACATCTATACCCATGTCCTTTATAGCATCCCCTGCTGCGTCATCCCGAACATCAAGGACCATAGCATCAAGGATATCATTGTAGCACTCTGCAACACCAACTGAAGAAACATCGAAGCCACATGCACTCATTAGTTTTCCTGCCGGGCCGCTTATTGGTTCCTTTCCTATGATAGGGCTTACCGCAACCACTTTTTTTTCTTTGAGGATTTCGCGCATACCAGGCAGGTTAATGATCGGACCTATACTTGTGATCGGATTGCTTGGCCCTATCAGGACCTCATCCTCCTTTTCAAGAGCTTCAATTGCCCCAAGAGATATGGATGCTTCCTCGATCCCATCCTGTGAAACCTCGATTACATCCACCTCACCGTGTTGTTTTACCCAGAAATCCTGAAAATGTATCCTGCCGGATGATGTTGTTATCATTGTAGATACAGGATCATCGGACATAGGGAATATACTTGATCTGATCCCGAATGAAGAGGTCATTTTCTGTATAGCTTCTGTAAGGGACATATCCTGCCTTAGCAATTCAGACCGCATGATGTGGGTAGCCCTGTCAAGATCGCCTATCATCATTCCCTCGTCATGACCGGCAAGCTTCATTGCTTCATGGGTACTGAAGGTATCATTTCTTACACCCCACCATTTCTCCTTATCGATCCTGTCAGAGAGTAAATAGAGCACAGTATCAATGTCAGGTGTGATCAGATTTCCAGATACCCACAGGTCTTCAGCTGTGTTCACGACCACCGTTATATCTTCTTCAGGAAGGACATGTCTTAAGCCATCAAGCAATTTGGGAGTTCCGGTTCCACCCGATAATACGATCATACAACAACCTCGGTTTCCTTCAAATAACGGAACATCATTATACAATGAACACTATTTAAAGCATATGAAAGTCATTCGGGATCCGGTACACGGGTACATAGAACTGGACCAGCTTGTATTGTCATTGATAGATACACCTCAAATGCAGCGTTTAAGGAGAATTCAGCAATTGGGTCTGTCCAATCTTGTATATCCCGGAGCTAACCATACTCGTTTTGAACATTCCCTTGGAGTAATGCACCTTGCAACCACCCTGACATCCCAGCTAAACTCGATCGAGAAAGATGAAAAGGATGAGATCCGTGCAGCTGCACTTCTTCATGACATCGGCCACGGGCCACTGTCACATGTCACAGAGAGTATCATAAAACAGTATACTCGCCAGAGACATGAAGATGTGAAACCTATCCTCAAAAAAGGCGAGATCGCAGAAATACTGGACGAACATGGACTTGATCCTGTGACCATTGCAGACCACATAAAGGGTGAGACCTCACTGGGAAAGATAGTGAACAGCGAGATCGATGTTGACCGCATGGACTATCTGGTAAGGGATGCCCATTACACAGGTGTTGCGTTCGGACTTGTGGACCATGCACGCCTGATACATGAAATGCAGTTCTACGAGGACAATCTGGTTGTCGGACTGGGAGGCCTGAAAGCTGCAGAATCACTTCTAGTCTCACGTTTCCTTATGCATCCAGCGGTCTATTACCATCACGTATCCAGGATAGCCGAAACGATGTTCACGAGGGCGGTCCAGGACCTTATCAACAAGAAGACACTCGACCCGTTCAAACTGCGCCAGATGGAAGATGCCAGATTGTTCGAGATGATCAGGGCGGACGAGGGATACGCAGGTGAACTTGGAAAACGACTTGATGAAAGAAGACTTTACAAACGTGCCCTTCATGTTGGCATTGATGTTGTTGGTGAGAACGTCCTGCGTTACAGGGGAAAGGTCGACCGGGTGGAAAATGAGATCGCTGAGATGGTTGGTATCGACAGCAGCGAGATCCTGATCGATATCCCAAAGAGACCAGAGATCGCAGAAATGAAGGCACTGATCAAGGTCGACGGGAAGATGCTGAGGCTTGATGAAGCCTCCAATATTGTGGCGACGATAGAAAATGCCCACCAGGATAACTGGAGAATGGGAGTATACACTATTAAGGAACACAGGGAAACTGTCAGGAAGGCTGCACAGGAATTCTTTGACACAAAAAAGGGAACAAAGCAGTTCAGACTTACAGACCTATGAGGTGATACTTTGCAGGAAATGAGAACACAAACAAGCAGAGGAGAACTTTTACTTGAACATCGGATCATCGGCGAAGACCTGGTGATAACACTTACAGGCGGTAAAGGTCACATTGGAGCAGTAGCTGTAGGTTACTATGACAGGGTTCCAGGACATGCATCCTCATCGGTGATCACCCTCCCATCCCACAGGGATGACGCTATCGCTCTTGATGCTGCAAGGCGTATAAGTTCGGTCACTCATAGCACAACAGTTGTTACCGTAGGAATAAATTTCGAGAATATTACAGTTGAAGAGATCGAAGAAGTGTTGTCCGCTTCGAACGAACTGATAGAGGAGTTCATGGGATCACTGAAGGAGAGATAAGAATGGAGGTAGTTATCGGGATAAGTGGAGCCTCCGGTGCACAATATGGTATCCGGTTGCTTGAGCTTCTGGCAGATATGGATATAGACACCCATCTGATACTCACAAAGGCCGCAGAGAAGATCATCGAAGTCGAGACAGATCTTACACCTGAAAACATAAAGGAACTGGCAACATCGGTCCATGATGAGAATGACTTCACCGCACCCATAGCAAGTGGATCACACCCCTTCGCAGGCATGATCGTAGCGCCCTGCAGCATGAAAACACTTGCATCAGTGGCAAACGGAACCTCAGACAACCTCATTGCACGCACAGCGGATGTATGCCTTAAGGACAGGAGAAAGCTCATCCTCATGACCCGGGAAACCCCGCTCAGTGGCATCCATATCGAGAATATGCTGAAAGCACATAATGCCGGAGCTATCCTGCTACCAGCCTGTCCTGCATATTACAACCGGCCGGAATCCATCGACGACCTCATCAATTTCATGGCAGGACGAGCACTCGACCTTATAGGTGTCGAGAATGATGCCTACAAGCGCTGGAAGTGAAATTTCACATATCCGGCCCATGTCAGGCATATTAATCGAACATGACATCCGCATCAATAACAACTAAACAATATTCATACAAAGAGCACTGAAAATTAAGCAATAAATTACCAAAGATGCGAAACCTGATAGTTAAGTATATCTACTATGACTTCTATTTAGGGGAACGTGCTTCCAAAGGCACTGCATGCGAGGTCTTTTGCATGCAATGAACATGATGGGATAGTAGGGTAGCCTGGTCGATCCTCGAGCGTTTGGGACGCTTGGACTGCGGTTCAAATCCGCGCTATCCCACCAGATTTCTAACTTTTTTAATTAACACTTATCATTGACATTTACAACATGCTACTGAGAAGTCATTTTTGGCGTATTTGGATTAGTTTTATTTAATATGCAGTAGTCAGAAATTCTCATGGTTATGGCAAAAATAAAGTTATTTGCAAATCTCAGGGAATCAGCAGGAGAATCTGAAATGGAGATGCAAGGAGAGAACGTACAGGAAATCCTTGATGGCCTTCTCACAAGATTCCCACAGCTTCAGGAACTGATCTTCAACGATGTCGAAGGGAACAGGAAACTTCGAAGCTACATCAACATACTCATAAATGGAAACAACATCCTGCATCTTGAAGGACTGGATACCATTGTCAATGATGACGATGAGATCGCAATATTCCCACCGGTATCCGGTGGTTGATCTTCTTAAGACGCTGCCTTCATTGAACTTCAATTTCAGAAATGACACTCCCGGAACGAACACAGGACCTGGTAAGCATCGCATTCGGAGGTTTTTTGGGTGCCATATCCAGATATGCAGTTTCATCCAGCACCATTTCACCTAATGGAACACTGGTTGTGAATGTATTTGGAAGCCTTCTTCTGGGAATGATGATGTACGATTATGATTACCTTGGCCACATAAGCCAGAGAACACGACTGACATTTGGCACAGGTTTTATGGGGGCTTTCACGACCTTTTCTACTTTCGCCGTTGAAACCTACACGCTTGGAGGGACCTCTGCGATCTTAAATATCGGAAGCAATCTCGTACTGACCCTATTAGCAGTGTTCCTCGGAAGAGGCATTATCGTCTATCTGTTCAGGAGGAAAGGAAATGGCCATCGGAATTGAAGCATTACTGCTGGTGGGACTTGGAGGCTCTATAGGAGCCTGCCTCAGGTATCTTGTTTCAGGGACCGTACCGCTTCTGAAAGGGCTTCCCACAGGAACCCTTCTTGTGAATGTTATCGGAAGCACCATACTATCCACACTGACATTTCTCTCTGTACCATACGCCAGCTTTCACCTTATCAACATAGGGATCCTCGGCTCCTTCACAACGTTCTCAACCTTTGCATATGAAAGCTTCAAGCTGCTCGAAGAGGGGCGTACAGCATTATTTGTGTCCAATATCACACTCAACCTGTTGCTTTGTCTTTCAGGGGTTTACATCGGACAGCAGATAGCAAGTTTAATCTAATTTGAAAATAGAGATTGATATATGACATCAGCTATTCTCAGGATATACCTCAGTGAGAACGATTGCTGCGATGGAAAACCTGCACATGAGAAGATACTTGAATTTATGAGGGATTCAAAGATCGCCGGTGCAACCGTCCTTCATGGCATCGAAGGATACGGAGTTCATAGCAAGATACATACAACAAGCATCCTGAGACTCGGCACAGACCTGCCAATTATTGTGGAAGCAGTCGATTCCGAAAAAAAGATAAGAAGGATTCTCCCTGAACTTTGCAGTATGGTTCCAAAAGAACTTATCACCTTGCAAAAAGTTGAGATCATTTCAGGGGAGAATGTCTGAACATTAGCGGTAAAGTACTACAGAATGACCCCTTACATCAATGATGGTCGCCCTTGTGGCATCTGCAAGCTTTTCAGCAATACCGTCAATTCCATCCTCGTCCTCGTAAGAAGCACTCTTTAAGACCTTAACTTTGACAAGATGACGATCTTTAATGAGTTTTTTCAGTTCGGTTATCAGTTGGTCGGAAACCCCGCCTTTGCCTACATTTATTATAGGTTTTATGTGGGTTGCTTCGGACCTTAGTTTGTACAGCTTTTCTTTATCCATATGAACCTACACAAAATTTATGCCAATTATACCTTGCGGCAGTATTTGCATGTGGTAATGCAAAATAGCCGACTTTAATAAGAAACGGTTTATTCAGGCTTCCCGATACTTACATTGCTGCCATCGACCTCAAACTCATACCACGGAGTGGGTTTTGGAGTAATGCCCAATATCCTGATAGAATAACCGGAATCTGTTTCCTTTATTTCTATCATCCCATCAAAAAGCTGTTTCAGGGTCGCTACTGTCTGTGGATCATGCATTTCGTCTTCCACAATGAAGATACCAAAGGAATTTGATGCTTTAACACGACCTGTGAAAACATGTAAGAACCTGAACAATGTCTGAAGATTGGAATACATCAGGATAGTAGAAAGGGAATTGATACAAAATCTCAAACCAGGGGCTTCTTTCTGAACAAGGAACTCCTCGAAATACTGGCCTATCCTTACTCCGATACCTGTAAGATCCACAGGACTCGCTGCCCTTTTTATATGATCTTTGTCCAATGCAGGGATACCAAGTGTTTTCGTTACACAATCCACAACACCGAGATTGGCAGTGTCAGTATCCAGGCCGTTATTCGAGAACCAGTCCAGTACACGTTCCCCGGTCTCACGGGTAGAGACAATAATGGAAGAATCGCCCTCTTTAAGCCCGTTGTATATAATAGTATTAACAAGATCATCTTTTCCACTCATAGGAGGACCGATAAGCATCAGGTTGGTGCCCTCTTTAACACCACCGATCAGATCGTCAAGTTCTTTGATACCAAACAAATATTCAGTCATGTAAACCTTCCTACGACGGATTAATTCCTGTTAACGCATAAAATCACAGGTATTTGATTTGACTTTGCATTATCTCACAGTAACTTAAGTGGAATTTAATCCACATTCCAAATAGTACCTATTAAACTATATGCATTATGGATACATCTAAGGGACAATCATATTAATAATATATCTTTTGCAGGGACTATGTAAATATATTGAGTGCATTGTCCCGGAAATTATTAAAGATTTACCTTATGTGTTTTACAACATGACCTGCTTCCGGAAGGATGATCTCTGAGAGTGCAAGTTCCACTGCACCTGGTGATCCGGGAAGACAGAAGATCGCTTTATCCCCTATAGTTCCAGCAGCTGCACGGGTCAGTATCACTGCAGAACCTATCTGATCAATGCTCTTATATCTGAAAAGTTCCCCGAATCCGGGCATCTGTTTCTCGAACATAGGTGCCAGGGACTCGATGGTAACATCAGTGGGGGTCAGACCGGTACCACCAGTAGTAACAATAACATCTGCTTCTTTTTGCAGGGCATCCATAACAGCCTTTTTTATATATGAGGGTTCATCGGAAACAAGCTCATAGCCCAGTACATGATGACCATTCTTTTTCACAAGTTCTTCCATCAATTCACCGGATATATCCTCAGCATCTTCAGGTGACCGGGCTGAGCCATATTTGGCAAACCTTGAAGTAGATATTGAGATCAAATAAAAACCAATACTTTTTCTGGCATCTTTCCTGTGCTTCTGAGTAACAGAGTCCATATGGGAAATTATATACATACAATATATATATATATTGATTTCCAGAAGGTGTCTGTTTGAATATATACGTAAAATGCTCCCAAAACCCGGATATATAAGATGTAAGTTAGAACTGCACAGGAAAAAATGAAAATAGATTTTCTATTGATAAGACTTATAAACCCCTAAGTAGTAGGGGGATGCATCATTGACACATTTACAACTTAAAGATTTTCAAGACGCGTTGCCAACATATCCAGAACAACGATCTGGCAACCAGATCAAAAAAGCAGGAAACTCAATGCGTTCTTAAGATCACACTGATCATATTAAGGAGGTTCAATCTCATGGTAAGAAAACCAGCAAGTATGTACAGAAACGTAAAATCACGCTCAAACACAAGACGAAAATATATGGGCGGTGTTCCAGGCAGCCACGTAATCCACTACGATGATGGAAACAAGACAGCTGAATTCCCGGTGAAGATCACATTGATCTCAGAAGAAAGATGCCAGATCAGGCACACAGCTCTCGAAGCTGCACGTATCACTGCAAACAGAGCAATGACAACAGCAGCAGGTCGTACCGGCTACCATATGAAGCTCAGGGTATATCCTCACGAGGTTCTCAGAGAGAACAAACAGGCCACAGGAGCAGGAGCAGACCGTGTCTCAAGTGGAATGAGAGCATCATGGGGCAAGAATGTAAGTACTGCAGCAAGAGTTTCTGCAGGACAGAAGGTATTCACAATATCTGTGAACAAAGAGCACTTCCCTAACGCAAAGGATGCTCTCCGAAAAGCTGGCCAGAAATTGCCAACCCCTGTAAGGATCGTTGTCGATCAGGGTATGGAACTGGTACAGTAAAAAGAACATTGATCAAACAAGAGGGTATCAAAATGGATGATTACGAAGCGCTATTGGAAAGGGCAATTGAAAACCTGCCAGATGTGGAAACTACGGATGTTCGTTTCGTAATTCCCGAACCCAGGATATTTGTGGAAGGTAAGACCACCGTCCTTGAGAACTTTGGGAACATTGCGGACGTACTGAACAGAGATCCGGACCACATTATGAAATACCTCACAAGGGAAATGGGAACTGCCGGAAAGCTTGATGGAAGTCGTGCAATATTCCAGGGAAAATTCCCAAGAGAGAATATCAAATCAAATATCGACGCCTACGTTGAAGAGTATGTCATATGCTCCGAATGTAATCGTCCGGATACCGAGCTTGTCAAATCAGGTAGGATACTTATATTAAAATGCGCAGCTTGTGGTGCACACCGTCCTGTTAAAAAGAGGAGGACCACAATTGCAACACCCCGCGATGCAGTCGAAGAAGGCGAGGAGTACGAGGTCAGGATCGATGCCGTTGGTTCAAAAGGAGACGGAATCGCTAAACTTGCCAAGTTCACCATATTTGTCCCAGGCGCTGCAAAAGGCGATGTCGTAAAGATCAAGATCAAGAGGATCAGCGGGAACCTTGCATTTGCAGAACGCGCTTAAGCAGCGTTCTTTGATCAGAACATCATTGATCTACACCCTTTCCGAATGTCTGCCCGGAACGATCCTATCAGGGCAGATAATGAAGGAAACATGATATAAAAGAGGGTTTAGATGGACCGGGAACCAATTTCAAGGCCAGAGTTCGATGGACTTATTGAAAGCGGTTTTCCAAACAATGATGTAATATTCTTTACAGAACGAAACTGGCAAACCCGGTTTCGGAGTTCATTTTTTGCACATAATAAATATCAGCAATGCCTAACCGATGGTTTATACAAATGTAAATGAGACTTTTTAAAGATCATCAATATAATACATATCCAAAAGGCATTCCCATAAAACATGATGCAAAAGGTTGTAAGACCTGACATAGAGAGGAGTTTGAAATGGCTAACACTGACAGAAAAACAGATTCGGACCAAAGTGAAGAAGACATTACAGTACTTTCGGTTCCAGGCCTTACCATTGACCTGAAGCATCAGAACGGATTTTTACAACTGGAAGCAAAAGGACATTTACGTGGTGTTTGCTCTCCTTTCCTGAAAAAGTTCAATTCCACCCTTGAAGCTGAAAAACCAGCCCTTGTTGAGAAAGACAGGGTCATAGCATCCACATGGTTACCACCCATACCGGGTAAGGTATTCAAAAGACTTCTTTTTGCAGAAACACAGATCGCACTTGGAAAATATATTCCCGAAACGGTCTCCTTTGAGATCACAAGGCAGTGTAAATGCAACTGTGACCATTGTTTAATGAGTGGCGGTGAAGGAGACCTTGATGTAGATACTGTAAAAAGGGCAATCGATGAAGCCCTTGACATGGGCGCTGTGGTCATCACATTTACCGAAGGGGATCCCCTTCTTCGCGAAGATATATTCGAACTTATTGATTACGTTGACAAGGACCGTGCCATTGTCAACATGTACACACCGGGCACAGATATGACACCGGAAGTTGCTGAACGGCTAAAGGAAGTCGGACTTCACAACCTTTTGGTGAGCATATATTCCACTGTTCCTGAAGAACACGATGATGTGCGAAAGCTGGAAGGCGCTTTTGAAAAGGCGACCGATGCGATCAGATACGGACTCGACGCAGGCCTGCTAGTTACAATGTGCACCCATGTTTCCCCAAAGAACATTGAGAAACTGGCATCCATGTACCAATTCGCAAAAGAACTCGGAGTACATGAATTCTCATTATGGGAGTCCGTGCCAAAGAAACCCGAAGACCCCATAATCACAGATGAGGACAGGGACATCATAATGAAAATGTACCGCAGGATAAATGCCACAGAGGACGGACCCCGAATATTCGCAAATACATATTTCGAAGGGGAGATGCTGGGATGTATGGCTGGCCAGCGCTGGTTGCATGTCTGCGTGGAAGGATCAGTAAAACCCTGCCCCTACATACCATTCAGTTTCGGGAACATCAAAACAGACCCCCTCAAGACGATCTGGAGCAGGATACGCAAGGTCAGTGACTTTAAAGGAGAGAGGCACTCCTGCCTTATGCAGGAGAAGGATTACCTGAAGCTTGTATCGAAAATACCAGAGGATGCCGGAACACCATACGACTTCGATCTTATCAGGTAACCGATATATACGTTTAAGCGATTCAAGGATAATAACAATATTTAAGCGGAATTTGACAGAGGCAGCACATGAATATGAAACTTGACCCCTGGGGTTCAGTCAATATTGACGATTACTCAAAATTGTTCGATGAATTCGGAATCCTTCCATTTGAGGATATTTGTTCTGAACTCCCTGACCCACACAGGTACATGCGCAGGAAGATAATCTTCGGCCACAGGAGCTATGACCTGATCACAGAGGCAATGAAGAACAAGGATCCTTTTTCGGTCATGAGCGGATTCATGCCCACCGGAGGCGGACATCTCGGACACAAGATGGTCATGGAAGAGATCATCTGGCACCAGAAAATGGGAGCTGATGCTTTTGTGGGCATCGCGGACAGGGAAGCCTACTCTGTAAGAGGAATTTCATGGGAAAAATGCCGTCAGATCGGAATTGAAGATTACATCGTTAGTCTGATTGCCCTTGGTTTTGAGCCGAACGGCCACATATACTTCCAGTCAGAATCCGACAATGTCAAGGAACTTACGTTCGAACTCGGTTCAAAGACAAACTTCTCCGAGCTCAGTGCTATCTATGGATTTAGCGGAGAGACAAGCGTATCACACATGACAAGCACACTTTCCCAGAGTGCGGATATACTCCAGCCACAGCTTTCAGAGTATGGTGGTCCAAAGCCCACGGTCATTCCTGTGGGTGCTGACCAGGACCCACACATGCGCCTGACACGTGGAATCGCACACAAGATGAACATGTTCAGGATCGAAGGACGCGAAGATAAGAACAAAGACAAGTATTTCAGTGTTCGTAGCAAGGCTGCTCCTGAAGGTGCACTTGCGGATGTCGCGGAAAGACTGCCATGGGATACAAAGCTTTTCGAAGGACATGTCGATGTCTTCGGAGCTGATGACTACAGCAAGCTCCTGAACACCGTAAGGGAAGTTGAGATCGAGTACGGAGGCTATGCTTTTGTGCCGCCTGCTTCCACCTACCACAGGTTCATGTCAGGACTGCAGGGAGGTAAAATGTCCAGCAGTGTCCCTGAGAGTATCATTTCATTAAAGGAAGATCCAAAGACCGCTGCAAAGAAGGTAAAACGTGCCAAGACCGGCGGCAGGATGACACTTGAAGAACAGAAGAAGCTTGGAGGAGATCCAAATAACTGTTCTGCCTATGAACTCCTTATGTTCCACCTCGTCGAAGACGATAAAGAACTGGAAGAGATCTACGATGAATGTGTTTGCGGAAAACGTATGTGTGGCACCTGCAAAGCCCTTGCTGCAGAACTGATGACCGAATTCCTGACAGAACACCAGGAAAAGCGTGAGCTGGCAAAGGACCGGCTGGACGATTACGGATTATAAACCCAAAAAGGACCCTGACCGACATGAGCAACTATAAACTTACTACGAATGAAAAAAATGTGCTGCTCGCACTGGATGAACTTGCATCCACAACCCCGGAAGATCTTGCAGAAAAAGCATCCATGAAAGTGGAAACTGCAATGCAATCCGCCTTTTTGCTCTCAGAGAACGGACTGGCAGAAGTAAATGATACAATTACTGAACTTTACACACTGACAGACGAAGGTCGTACCTATGCAAAGGAAGGGCTTCCTGAGCGCCAGCTGATCAACGCGATCCAGGAACCAACCCCTATCGATGAGCTAAAAGAAAAGCTCTCACCAAAGATGGTAGGTATCGCAACCGGCTGGCTCCGCAGGAAAGGCTGGGCTAACATCGAGAACGGCATGATAGTCCCATCCGGCGATGCAGGAGAGGCAGAAGACGAAAAAGTCCTTGCAAGATTTACAAAGGAAGCACATACCCTTGAAGAGCTTGGAACCGATAACAAGATCATAAAGGACCTTATCAAACGCAAGCTTGTTTCAAAGACCGAGGATAAGGACCGTACGGTCTCCATCACAAATGACGGAACTGAACTTGTAAAAGCAGGCATCACCATTGAGGAAGAGATCAACCAGATCACATCCCAGTTATTGAAGAGTGGGGAGTGGAAGAACAAGAATTTCAGGCCTTACAATATCCAGACACCTCCAAAACCAGTGTATGGTGCAAAGGTACACCCATACCAGCGCCTTATCGACCAGATGCGCCAGATCTTCCTTGAGATGGGATTCACCGAGATCAAAGGAGATGTTGTACAAAGCTCATTCTGGAACTTCGACGCATTGTTCCAGCCACAGGACCACCCTGCCCGTGAGATGCAGGATACGTTCCACCTGTCCACCCGTTCAGAGCTTCCTGAAGACTACACGGAAGGAATCAGGGACATGCATGAACATGGTGGTGACCTCCAGTCCACCGGATGGGGAGGAAAGTGGAGTGAGGATATTGCAAAACGCGATGTATTGAGAACCCACACCACTGCTGTTACCATCAAGTACCTTGCAGACAACCCGAACCCGCCGGTAAAGGCATTCTGTATTGACAGGGCATACCGCCGCGAGACCATCGATCCAACACACACACCTGAGTTCGAGCAACTCGAAGGTGTGATCATGGACGAGAACATGTCATTCGCAAACCTGCTTGGCTGTCTTGAAGAGTTCTATCACAGGATGGGATTCGAGGATGTTAGGTTCAGGCCGGGATACTTCCCATACACAGAACCAAGTGTGGAACCTGAGGTATACATTGACGGACTCGGCTGGGTAGAACTCGGTGGAGCCGGAGTGTTCCGCAAGGAAGTAACCGAACCTCTCGGGATCAAGCAGCCTGTTCTTGCATGGGGCCTTGGTGTCAGCCGTGTAGCCATGCTTAAGCTCGGGCTCAAGGACCTGCGTGAGCTGTACCAGTCAGACATCGAATGGTTACGCAAGAGCCAGGTCTGCCAGCTAAAAGATTAAAAATAACAATGAATATTACATAAGCGGCCCTGTGCCGCTTAACCCTTTTTTAAGCATATCAGAGATTAGTCCCTGTTCCTTATCTTAAGCAATAGCTTTGCAACAAGTGAACGTTTCATTTCCACAGCACCTGAAGGACAGAGCTCACGGCAACAATAGCAGAGAATACATTTATTGTGGTTGATCTTCAGCCGACCGTCTTTCTGTTCAATAGCATGCGCCGAGCAGTTCAAAACACAGGCGCCACACATGGTGCATTGCGAAGTATTGATAAAAGGCTTGATAGTGAAAAGTTTCCCAAGCCTGCTGACAAGGAAAGGTGGTGCACTTCCCACAAGGGTCGTGCCTGATAGCTTGAACTTCATACGCACATCATCCAGAGGAACTCCTGATACTTCCGGATCCAGAGTACCATATCCCCTCTCAATTGCTGCCTTGTTGGTCGGGACTACAATCGGATCAAGACCAATTACCTTTGATGCTACAACATCCAGGGATACGCAGTCATAGCTTGCCATCACTATACCCGGTTCTCATTAACATCGAGTGGGTAATTTTAACGTCCTGCAAGCAAATATTCGCAATTATAGATAATCTCCCTGTACAATCCTTTAATTGTGATGTGGTATTTTTGCTCATTCGATTGCGATTTGCATTCGTTCTTTGAATTCCATGACGCATGAAAGGTAGATGTGAATAAATTTAGTTACCCACACGATGTTGAAGAGATCCCTATACCCACATTCACAGGCGTGCCTCTTGCAGGACCATTGCCTTCCATTCCCACAACACCATCCATTAACACAAGATGGGGGACCCTTGCGGAATATATATCCACTACCGCCTCTGAGAAAAGGTCCTTTTTACCAAGCATATGGGCTTCCTTCCTGAGCTTCAGGGGGATCGCACCGAACATATTCTTTACAGCACCTGTATAAAGGGTCAGTTCATGGGTCTTAAGTTTTGGAAGTGATATTACCACATCTGCATCCAGTACAGGCTTTGCAATGTAGAGCTTAGAGAAATGTGATGAGGCGGGAACATCAACAACCTCATAGCCGGATGTCTCAAAGCTCAGAACTTCAGCACCTGCTTTTTGGGCTGCTTCCCTTATACCCGATATATCCAGGGCTTCCTCAGTAACTCCCGGATGAGTTATACCTGCCCCATCACCTACAATGGGGATACCTCCTGCCTCCACAACAAGTTCACACATTGCAGATACAATGGCAGGATGTGTAGTGACCGCTTTCTCAGGAGGCATTGCAGCAAGAAGATTAGGTTTGAGAAGTACCCGTGCACCTGGAAAGATAATAGGTTCAAGCCCGCCGATCAGTTCAACTGCTTCTCTGACAGCTTCTTTGGCATGCGAATAATCTTCACAGCGCACTATGGATACCTGAAACCCTGATGTCATCCCTTTTAATGCCCCCTGCCTTTGGAAGTATCTTTCAGCTTCTTTCTGGTGTTAACAATACCCATTATGTAGGAGGGTATCGTGCCGATAGCAGTGCATGTCTCAAGAGAGATCCCTTCACATGTAATGTCAAGATGGTGATCCGAAAATGAGAACAATTTTTTGGGCAGACCTTTCCTGCCAAGCCCGACAAGCAGAAGATAGGACTGATTATGCTCCACTCCATCCGCGATCTCTTCAGGAGTTACAGCGTATTTTACCTCCGGCTTTGAACTGGTTATCACAGCAGTTCCGAACTGGGACTGGAAGCCTTTCTTTGGAAGGTCGAAAACGAACAAGCGGTTGCTTTCATGAAGCAATTTCAGGTATTTCCCGGACTCACCGATGGTCGTCTTGTCCATTACATATTCCACAAGTTCTTCCGGGGTCATCTTGAAAGGAAAATCAAAAAGACAAAGGGTAAAACCATAAGCATAACAAATTGGTGCAGCCCTTGCAATTGCGCGGTAATGGGCATCAAGCACCTTAATTTTATCATAAGTATTCACAATACCAAGAGTTAACACAGTTCAGACCTCATCCATTTGAATGCACATCACGTGCTGTTTACATCTGTCAAATCTATCGCATTTCCGACAATCATCCCATAAGTTAGCTTTCTCAGACATCGGAAGTTCTATAAAACCTAATTTTCTGAAAAAGATAGGCGAAGTGGTCCTGACGTAGATCCTCTCTTTGTTTACACTTTCAAAGATGGAGGAAACCATCTTTGAACCGATCCCGTTACCACGATAATTGGGATGTACCGCTATAGAGTGGATCTCACAGCAGCTCCTGTCCGCAACAGCTGCAACACCCACGATCTTGCCACTGGCCTCTGCAACAATGAAATCATCGATCGGAACTTCATCCATGTCAAGGAAATACGTTGAAAGAAGACACTGGACCGACTCACCATCCTTTTCACCAGCCTCCCTGATCGCCACGTCAATGTATTCGGACATTCTTATAGCACCTCATCCATGCTTCCACTTCTAAATCCTTCCATGTCAAGCGTAATGTAGGAATAACCAAGTTCTTTGAAACGGGACAGCAATTCCTCCCTTTTTTCATGAACAACAGGGAAATCTACCGGCAATACCTCAATACGTGCAATGTCATTATGTTCACGGACCCGGATATGTGTGATCCCAAGAAACAGAAGGAACTCTTCTGCACGTTCAATTCTCCTGAGGGCTGAATTTGTTACTTCTGCACCATAAGGCAATCTTGATAACAGACATGCATTAGAGACTTTATCGGCAACTTCAAGTCCCAGATGGCGCGCCATCTGACGCACTTCCTTTTTTGTGATCCCGAACTCCGTATAAGGTGTAAAGACAAGATCTCCTGCCTCATTTATTGCAGCCCAGCCCGGCCTTCTTCCGGTGATCTCGGAAGCATTGGTGCCTTCAAGCAGCACATTCAGGCCTTCCTGATCAATCACATCCTTCAATGTTCTCATGAAGAGCTTCTTACAATAATAGCATCTGTCCGGGTCGTTCTGCCTGATCATTTCATTGGACAGCATGTCGTGTTCCAATACAATATGACGGATACCGATCTGTTTTGCAGTCCTCTTTGCATTCTCCAGCTCACTTTTGGGGATCGCACAGGAATCAAGCGTCACTGCGAGGGCATTATCCCCCAGAACTTCAAAAGCAAGGGCTGCCAGAGTTGTACTGTCCACACCTCCGGAGAATGCAACCAGTACTTTTTCTTTTTCAGCTATCGCCCCTTTGATCATTTCGATCTTTTCTAACAGGGATGGATCTTCAGGTATGCTCACAACAGTTCCAAAGTTCCATATGGATAAATAAGTAGTGCAAGCTGCAAAATAAGACAATATACAGATAAAGTTTTATTAATTCAACAATATAAATGAAGTAAATTACTGATAATTATGATGATAGCTCGAGGGATGAAGAGCTCATTTACAATAAGAGAGAAAGGTGAAAAAGTGGAAAATGAATGGCAGATCGACTTGAAATTACCGGATATCGGAGCCATGGCCACCCTTCTGGCAACCTCCATATGCTCTGCAATACTGGGTGCTGCAGAGATCGCGTACACTATGATGTGGATAACCTCCGCCTATGAACGCCACGGAAAGAGCTTCTTCATAGACCTGATAAATGCAAATGACCTTACATGGACCGCTGAATTCATAGTCGTGGCAGGATCATTGCTACTACTTTCATCGATAGTGTTCCTGATAACCATGTTATATTCCCTGATAGAGCTAAATGCATTGAGCAAACCGGAAAAGACTGTCAGGATGAAGATCGTATTCATACTGTTCATCATTGGGCTGATACTGCTGTTCATAGCACTCACTTCTGCCCTGATCCTGAGATACATGTGACCAGAATAACATCTATGCTAAAAATTCACAGGATGGAGATATCATGAGCTTTACCAATATCACAGGCAGCATAAAGGAAGTCCCGAAGCCTAGAGAAGAGAAAAGGACCAGATTTGAGGACAGACAGAAAACACCGACCAAAACAAAGAGGGTAATGTATCCCATCTCTGCCATTGTCGGGCAGGAGATGATGCTTCGTGCACTTATCCTGAACGCCATTAACCCTTCTATTGGCGGTGTGCTGATAAGAGGACAGAAGGGGACAGCAAAATCAACCGCTGTAAGGGGACTGGCAGAGATCCTTCCGGAGATCGAGGTCATTGGAGGATGTAAGTACAACTGTGACCCCCTTGACCCGGAAAAGTTCTGCTGGGAATGCAACGATAAGCAGAAAAAAGGGATGATCAAGATAGAGAAGGTACCCATGAAAGTCGTGGACCTGCCGGTCGGTGCCACAGAGGACAGGGTAGTAGGCAGCCTTGACATCGAAAAGGCGGTCAAGGAAGGAGTGCAGGCCTTTGAGCCCGGGATCCTGGCAAATGCTAACAGAAATCTCCTGTATGTTGATGAGATCAACCTTCTGGATGACTTCGTTGTGGATGCCTTACTGGACGCCGCAGCAATGGGCGTTAATACCGTCGAAAGAGAAGGGGTCAGTGTCAGCCATCCTGCCAACTTCATCATCGTTGGAAGCATGAACCCCGAAGAGGGGGAACTTCGACCACAGCTCCTTGACAGGATAGCCCTGCAGGTGGAAGTTGAAGGTATTGCTGATATCGAGCAGCGCATAGAGATCATTGAAAGAAGGAACCAGTTCAACAAGGACCCGCAACAGTTCAGAAGGGATTTTGAGAACGAACAGGAGAAGTTGCGTACCAGGATCATCAAGGCAAAGCAGTTGCTTGGAAGGATCACGACCACACGTGAGAACCTAAGGACCATCGCACAGATATGCGTGGCATTCAATGTTGATGGTCACAGAGCTGACATCATGATCGAGCGTACTGCACGTACAAATGCAGCTTATGAGAACCGTGAAAGGATCACAAACGAGGATATTATCGAGGCTGCCGAGATGGTGCTGCCCCACAGGATGCGAAAGAAACCTTTCGAAGAAGAGGAGTTCAGTGCAGAACAGCTTCGCGCTGTGGTGAACGGAAGTGTCTGATAAGGTATAACGGATGAAGGGCAAAGTTACTGCATCGCGTATGCGAAGAGGTCTTGACCGGGATTATGATATAAAGGTCTTCAACCCCGGGAGACCTGTTCTCAGCATCAGATTGCCGCTGGAAGAACTTTCACAGATCAGCGCGGAGAATACATTAGCAGTGCATGAGAAATTGCTTTCCATGACTGAAAAGCTGCATCCGGAAGATGTGGAAGACGTTTTTATAATCTCTGATAACGACCATGTTGTTGTAGAGCCGATAGCTTTTTTCACTTCAATTGAAGAGGAGGTCAGCGTCCCGAAAGCTCCTGATGAAGAACTAAAAGACGAAACTGAACCTCTACCCATTGATGACACGATCGAAGTTATGAACATCAAGGTCACCGAAGAGATTGAAGAATGCAGTGATGAAGATGTCCAGGTTCATCTTGTTCCAACAGAATACGAACCATGTGTTAAGAGCGGACCGAGAAGGATAAGGAAAAAGGCTCCGGTACTTGTCAAAAAGGCCAACAATAACAACAACAATAACGACACAACAGCTGTGGTCAGGGCTCCTGAGACCGCATTACAAACCGTTTCGAAAGACACTCTGCCGGCAGAGATCCGACCACTGGTAGAGAAACAAGAGGAGGAGCAAGTACAGGCTGATTCGGATGCAGGTATAAGGTCAGAAGCAGAAACCCCTTCAGTCAAAGAAACACCTGCAAACGGGCAGAGGAAAGATTCTTTAGAGGATGAGAAGGTCGTTAGCAAGATACTCACCGATTTTGCCAGGAACAAGCAAAAAAAGAAGGTCGTGACAGGCAGGCTCAAATCGGGCAGGCGTGCAGAAGTACTTACCAAAAGCAAACGTGGGAGGTATGTCAGATACCGGATGCCCGGTGACAAGATCACGGATATTGCTATTGCTCCCACCATTCGTGCAGCAGCACATCGTGCTGTGGACGGGAAGATCGTTGTCAAAAAGAGCGACATACGGGAGAAGATAAGGCGTCGGAGAATATCCACGCTCATTAACATCGTCTTTGATACGTCCGGCTCCATGGATGAGAGCGAGAAGATAAAGATCACAACTGATGTTGTACTTGCATTACTAAAGGATGCATACCAGAGAAGAGACCGTATTTCACTGGTCACGTACAGCGGAAGGTCAGCAGAACTTGTACTGCCGTTCACATCATCGGTGGAAGCTGCAAAGAGGTATCTGGAAATGGTCCCGTTCGGAGGCACGACCCCAATGGCATCAGGAATGCTTACCGGGCTTGAGACACTGCTTCAGGAGGTTAAACGTGAACCTGCTGCGGTTCCTATTATGATACTGGTCACAGATGGTACGGCAAACGTCCCGATGCACCTTGGAGGCAACATCAAACGGGAACTTATGCAGGTGTGCAGGAGGGTCGCAGACCACAAGGTCAACATGCTGGTCGTAGACATCAGCAACAGTGGCAGCGTGCTTGCCGAGGGTCTGGCAGAGGTTGCCGGTGGCAGGTATTACCATCCAGTACTTTTAAGTAAGGAAACACTTTATTCTGCAATAAAAGAGGAACGTGACGATCTGACGGATATTGCATCTTCTGCTTCGTCTAAAGTGACGAAAGCATGATCGTAACGGTCCGAGGCTGTTAATATGGCCTGACCTAAATTGAAAGGGCACGATAATATGTTAGAAGTTCTTCAGGAATCACTCCGGAAAGCACCTATTGTGAACAGAGGCGAATACCCTTATTTCATTCACCCGATATCGGACGGCGTACCATCACTCGAGCCCGAACTGCTCGATGAGATCGCTGAACACATGATCAGCATCGCAGGTACCGATTATGACAGGATAGTTTCTATTGAGGCAATGGGCATCCCCCTTGCAACTACCCTGTCCCTGAAGACAGGCATCCCATTCTCCATTGTAAGGAAGAGGCAATACGGACTCGAAGGAGAGGTAATCCTGTCCCAGAGCACCGGCTACTCAAAGGGAGAACTGTACATCAATGGCGTGAACAAGGGCGAAAAGGTGCTTGTGGTTGACGATGTGATCAGTACCGGAGGTACACTAAAAGCACTTCTGCCAGCCCTTGAGAAGATGGGAGCACAAATCACTAACGTGATCGTTGTTATCAGCAGGGGCGATGGTGCCATTCAGATGCGTGATATGGGCTATGAGATCGACACCCTGGTCAAGATCGATGTTGACCAAAACGGAGTCTCCATTCTGGAGGTGGCTGGTGAGCAGCAGTGAACCCTTCGACTTCAGGATCGAACATATAATTGATATCATAAAGGATGCACAACCTGCAATTATCGGATTGCAGTTCCCTGAAGGCTTTAAAAGACGTGCACCTGCCATCGCATCACAGATAAGTGAAGCTACCGGTGTTGACATACTGATCTCTGCAAACCCCTGTTATGGTGCATGTGATCTTGATGTTGCCATCCTTGACAATGTTGACATTTTGTTCCATTTCGGCCATGCTCAGCTTGATGATAACAGCTACAGTGAGAAGGTCATTTTTATCGAAACACGCTCCGATGCGGACGTGAAGGAAGTTGTCAGGAAAGCTGTTCCTGAGATAAGAGGCAAGCGTGTCGGAGTGCTCACCACGGTACAGCATATACAGAAGCTGCCGGAGGTTTGTGATATCCTTGAATCCGAAGGAAAGGAGTGCCTTATAGGAAGAGGGGACAGCAAAATAGCCTATGCAGGCCAGGTTCTCGGATGCAATTTCTCAGTTGCTGACGGTCTTGACTGTGATGAGTTCCTCTACATCGGAAGTGGGGAGTTCCACCCCCTTGGAGTTTCACTGGCTACCGGAAAAAGGGTATTGGTCGCAGATCCGTTCTCAAATGAGGTGCGTGAGGTAGATCCCAGAAGGATACTAAAACAGCGCAGTGCGGTTATTGCCAATTCACTGGATGCGGAAACCTTCGGGATACTGGTATCGACAAAACCCGGGCAATACCGAATGGCTCTTGCCAGGCAGTTGAAAGAGCTTGCTGAAAAGAGAGGCAAGACCGCTTATATACTCACAATGGACCTGATAACACCTGACCAGATGCTGCAGTTCAAGGTGGATGCTTTTGTGAGCACCGCCTGTCCAAGACTTGCAGTTGATGAAGTTGGCAGGTTCTCTGCACCTATGCTGACCCCACAGGAGTTCGAGATCGTGATCGGAGAGCGCGAGTGGGAAGAGATAACCTTTGATGAGATAAGGGGAGAGTAAGGAAGCAATGAAACAACGCAAGCTGGAGATACTTCTTGAAAAGGTGAGAAGTTTTGATTCCCCGGATGTCACACTTGAACAATATTCGACTCCGGCTGTACTTGCTGCGGAACTGCTTCATTTCGCGTTCATGAAAGGCGACCTTGATGACACCGTCTACGACCTGGGCTGCGGCACAGGGATGCTGGCAATTGGTGCTAAGGTCCTTGGTGCAAAGAGGGTTGTCGGCTTTGATTCCGATCCTGCTGCCCTTGATATTGCAAGGGAGAACGCAGAAAAGCTCGGTGTTGAAGTGGAATTTGAATGTCTTGATGTAAGACAGGTGAGGGGACATGCACATACCGTTGTGATGAACCCGCCATTTGGAGCACAGGTCAAAGGCAGCGACAGGCCGTTCCTTTCAACTGCCATGAAAGTTGGGGATGTTACGTATTCCATACATAATAGTGGAAGTCTGGCCTTTGTCAAAAAATTTATAGAACCTGCTGTTATTACAGAATGGTATAATACAGGGTTTCCAATAAAACGAACCTTTAAATTCCATAAAAAAGATGTAGAAAGAATTGAGGTAGAAATCTACAGGATAACAAAGGAAAATGACCAGGACAATTGAGCAAAATAACCTGGCATATCTAATCTACAAGAGGGATTCCTATTAGAATAAGAAACCGTAAGAAAACGACCAGAAGGAACATTAAGTCTTCAACTGAAGAGACCAAGGTCGAAGAAGAAACAGTAAAGGCTGCCAGCGAAAAGGTAGAAGTGGCAGAGAAAAAGACCGGGGACAGGGAAAAGAGCAGGGCTCCTAAGAGAGACAGCACCCCCAGGAAAGACAACCGAGATTCCAGAAAGGACAACAGAGGATCCAGGAAGGACAGCAGAGACTCCAGGAAAGACAACAGGGGCAGATCCAGACCTAAACCGGAACCAGAAGCAGAGCCTGAAATTGAGGAACTTGAACATATATCTCCTGAAGAGAAGACCTTTGTACTGCCGGGAGACCTTATCGGTACTACAGAAGAGTTCGAAGGCGGAGACAACACATATACGATCAGGGGAGATATCCACACCTTGGCTACCGGATATGTAATGGTCAACAAGAAACGCAGGAAGATCACAGTCAAGCCAACCACAAGCATACCTCCGACCATTAGCAGAGGAGATATTATCGTTGGAACGATCATGAACGTGCGCGACTCCATGGCGCTTGTCCAGATCGGCGGGATCAAAGGAAATGATGACCGTGAGTTCATCAATCCGGGCATCGCTGCGATCCACGTGTCCAATGTGAAGGAATCATATGTGAAGGAAATGTCACAGGAGTTCTCCGTTTCAGATGTTGTTAAGGCAAAGATCATCAACACCGATAACATGAGGATGACCACTGCCGGAGATGAGCTTGGAGTAATGACCGCACGATGTGCCAATTGTGGTACCACCCTTCAGCTCGATGATAATAAACTGAAGTGCCCTGAGTGCGGACATATTGAATCACGCAAGTTGTCTTCAGGCTATGGCACAGGTGTAATTTGATCATATCACATAATCATTGCAGGAGATCATTTAATGGAACTTAAGATCTTAGAGAAATCAGAAGATGAAATGAAACTTGAGATTATAGGAGAAAGTCATACACTCCTGAACATGCTCAAGATCATTCTTCTTGAAGACGAACGTGTCCATACGGCATCATATGACATGAAACACGTTACGATCAGTGAACCGATCCTGTTCATCAAGACAGAGAACGCTGATCCTATAGATGTTGTCAAAGATGCTGTTGCAACACTGATCACAGAGTGCGACGAGTTCATCTCAGTCTTTAACAAGGCTGTTGAATGAACCTTTTTTCTTTTTGCAACTTACAGCAATAGTTGAGACTTTACAAAAAATACGGCTGTATTAATAGCCCGACCCTGATGTGAATATATGACACTTGATGATGCATCATTACAGAAATTTGGATTTATCGAACGCCCGGCCAAGGGTTTGATCAATATCGACCCCCTGCAGACCGGAGGAATACTTACAGAAGATGCCAGACGCGCACTTGTCGAATGGGGAGATGGTTATTCCATCTGCGACAACTGCGGAGGCGTCCTTGACCTTATCAAGAAACCCCCGGTGCAGGAGTTTGTGCATAATGCCCTCCCGGAATTCCTGGGAGTGGACGAAGCAAGGATCACCCACGGCGCTCGTGAGTCAAAGTTCGCTGTGATGCATTCGGTGGGATAGGAAGGCGACACGGTGGTCATGGACGGCCTTGCACACTACTCCTCAGTGGTCGCTGCACAGCGTGTCGGCATGGAGATCAGAAAGGTGCCACACACCGAGCGCCCGGATTACTACATCGATCCTGAAGGCTACGGCACCACCATCGAGGAAACCATCAGTGAGACCGGCAAGGCCCCGGCACTGGCACTCCTGACATACCCCGACGGCAGTTACGGAAACCTTGCAGATGCCAAGAAGATCGCTTCCATCTGCCACGAGTACGACGTCCCTCTGCTCCTCAACTGTGCATATTCCGTGGGAAGGATGCCGGTCAACGCCAAGGAACTGGGCGTTGACTTCATTGTAGGAAGCGGACACAAGTCAATGGCAAGCTGCGGACCTATCGGAGTCCTCGGTGTCAACGGCGACTATGCCGAAACCGTGTTCAGGAAATCCCCCACAAACAAGAACAAGGAAATAGAGCTTCTGGGCTGTACCGCCCGCAGCGCTACCCTGATGACCATGATAGGATCTTTCCCCGAGGTCGTCAAACGAACCCGCAACTGGGACAACGAGGTCGCAGATGCCCGCTGGTTCTCCGAAAAGCTTGAGAACCTCGGCCTGATCCAGATGGGAGAGAAGCCCCACAACCACGACCTGATGTTCTTCGAGGCCCCCAACCTCTATGAGATCTCCACAAGGGCCAAGAAAGGCAGATACTTCCTCTACAAAGAGCTCAAGAGCAGGAACATCCACGGTATCAAGGCCGGCCTTACCAAATACTTCAAGCTCAGCACTTTCGGCGTCGGCAGGGAAAAGCTCTCATACATCGCAGATTCTTTCGACGAGATCATCCAGAAATACGAGTGAGGGTAGCCTCACTTTCTTTTTTTATTCTTTTCATTCTCTTTTTTCACTTGATCGCTAATCACAACGCCCCACAAATCGCCACCGACAAACCAAAACAGCTATAATCTAAAAAGAATAAAGAAAGATAGTACAGTGTGCGGCTGTGGTTTAGAGGCTATGACCTGAGCTTCCCAAGCTTAGAACCCGGGTTCGAATCCCGGCAGTCGCATGGGTTTCTGATAGTGATTTTACCTGTTGTTCCAGTGAAGCTACTCTTGTTTCGAGGTCGGAATTGTCACTTTTTTGTACAACTTTTATGTCGCCATCGAAGTTTTCGTCGAGGGAGATTATGAACAAAGGCTTTCCGGACGAAAAGCATTTAAATCAAAACAGCATTAGAATTTAATAGAAGTCAATAATCGGTGTTATGCTGCTGTGTAACACATTGTTAATAGATTATTTTACTGAAAGGGGTGAGAATATGTCAAAGTTTGAGATATATACTGACAAAAGTGGAAAATACAGGTTCAGGCTCAAAGCAAGGAATGGAGAAATCATAGCAACAGGTCAGGGCTATTCGACCAAAGCAGGCTGCTTGAATGGTATAGAGTCTGTCAAGAACAATGCTATGGATGCCGAGATAGTTGAGATCGAAACACCCTCTGAGGAAGAATAAGTTTTCATTCCGGATATTCGGAATGGATTTTTAAACATATATAAACTTTTTAATATTTTAATATGTTGTGACTGCCCACATTTCCACTGGAAATCAAAAGCAAATCATTCGAATGCGAGTCCTCCAACATCGGCTTTGTTATTGTATCCACCAATAAATATGGGGGGGAGGAATCCGAACCTCCTATTCCTTCAAAATCGGAAATGTCAAACAGATGCTCCTTCTACTGTAGCTATTTTCCATCACCCCATCAAACTCTCCACATGCTGCTTAATCAAGTCCCTTTCAATATCCGGTGTAATCCTCGCACAATACTTCGCAGTAGTCATCGTACTATATATGATTCAACCTGAACGAAATCACTTCCATAGGAACACCTTGTGACAGCAAATACGTCGCCAATCCATGCCTGAAAAGGTGTGGATGAATCTTCCTTATTCCTGCAATTTCCGAGTACTCTTCAAGCATCCTATTGACATACTGCCTCGTAATCACCTTCTCGTCCTTGCCAAAGCCCTTGAAAAGCACGCCTTCAACCTTCCATGTCCTGATATAATTGGAAATAATCAATGCAATATCCGAATCAATACTCAATGTATGCCAAATCCTCCTCTTTTTCACATAGAAGCGGATTGTCAGTTTGTTGAAATCAATATCCTCAGTCCTGATACTCAGAACATCGCTAATCCTTCCTCCAGTAACCCACATCATCTGCAAGAGGAGTTTGTTCCTTTCCTTAATCTGAAGGTTCCTGAGAGCCTTCCTCTCCATTCCATCATACTTCATCTCAACTGCTCTGAGCAGGGTTTGATACTCGTTGATTGTGAGGTGGTCGGTCTGTTCGCACTGGGAGGTATCGGTCCGGCCCTCAGTGCCATTGTGCTGACATACCGTACGCAGGGTCGGGAAGGAAGACGTGATTACTGGCGCCGTATCATCGATCCGAAGCTTATCGGTAAAAAGTGGTATGTGGTGATCTTTCTCACGGTGCCGCTGGTGGCTGCTGTGGAGGGGGTGCTGGATGTGCTGCTTGGGGGGTGTCGGGATGCAACCGGAGGCTCTGGCGCGGTTTATTGGGGAGCCGGTTGCGATCATACCGTTCATGGTCTTTATTTTGTTGTTCGGTCCTGTGCCGGAAGAGATCGGGTGGCGTGGGTATGCTCTTGACCGGCTTCAGGCAAGGTGGAGTGCGGTCGGGTCAAGTCTCATATTGGGATCGGTCTGGGCGCTGTGGCACATGCCGCTGTTCTTTATTGAAGGGAGCTACCATTACGGGCTGGGGTTCGGGACGACGGGCTTCTGGTTGTTTGTGCTAAATCTTATCCTGGTGTCCGTTGTTATGACGTGGATCTACAACAACACCAACCGCAGCACGCTGTCTGCCATCCTGTTCCACTTCATGATCAACTTTGTCGGGGAGCTTTTTGAGCTGCCGGGGTCGGCAGAGGTGTATCAGTTTTTGCTGTGGGCAGGAGTGGCTTTGATAGTAGTTTTGGCGTGGCAGGTGGATGTGGTGATGCGGAATGCTTGATCATTTCATTGGATAAGTGGTAGAACAATTCAACGCCGCCAGCACATCTCAGATAAATTTATACGCACTGAGGTTCTATCTATTAATATGCCATATCCAGTTGCGCATGTTATGTTCTTCGTATTCTGTATCTGTGCAATAGCAGTCTATACTACCTTTGTAGGGCTCCTTCGCAGAGAGATCTCATCCAGAGATATCGGGCATATCCTGTTGCTGCTGTTTATAGGAGCTTTCTTTGCACTGTACCCGGACATTATGACTGTTTATAACATTCTTGTAAATGGTACTATAGAACACTGCCACATTGGACCAATCCCAACGCATTCACTGCTGTTCAGTTCCTCTGCGCTCCTAATTGGAACATTTGTTGGATATATGCTATATCGGGAATTTGGCAAGGCCGTGTACATGGGGCTTTTTGCCGAGTCTGCGTCCCTTTCACATCTATTGCTGGATGATCTTGCCAGATACGACATGGACTATTTTTATCCGATATACAATAGACCAATCAGCATATTTTCGTATGTGGATATGGAATTTGCAAGAGTTGATTTCCTTCATTATCTGCTGGCGTGCTATGCATCGATCTTCTTTATCGCTGTTGTGATAATGATGGCATTGTTTGCGTTGAATCACCTTGGTTTTGAGTTCAGATATAGGTCCGAAAAGTAATTTTCTACTGACATTTGACAAGCACACCAAACTTGTGGTCACAAATGCCATTTATTTTAATGGAAAATGGGAAGAAAGCATAACAAATTCCCGAAAGCAACTAACAGGATGAACAGGACCCATACCTGTTATTTTGTCTTTCATTAATTTTCCATTTCCTTTTCTTTTTGCTTCCCGGCCATAAATGGCGGTACAATATCATGCAGGTCCTCAGGGGAATACCTGATCGCAAGCACACGCACAATTCCCAGTACCAGTATCAGTGCTGCAAGAGCAAGGATGAATCCGGACTCAAACTCCTTTGCGTACATGCCCACAGCGATCTCGCGCATCACGATCAGGATGGTGGCGTCAGTAACATATGTCAGTTTGATGCGCTCATGCTCGTGGTAATCTACGAAAGTGTTGAACAGGTCGATCAGTATGAAGATCGTGAGCACGCTGGAGACCATGTGATTGAAGCCAACATCCAGAGATGAGAATATAGTGAACCTCAGGTCCAGCACTGTTTTAGCCATTCCAACGACCAGTGTCAGGAGAAGGATGTACAGGACAAGGGTCGTTATTGAATTGATTATTTTCCTGAATATTTTTGTATTGTCTATCATAATGTTGCCTGAAGGAGGAGCCATTTTTACGACCCTCAGACGAGGAATAGGCATTGCAATATATAGAGCTTGTCTGGATAGAATATAGATAGGACTGTAGAATAAATAGAGTATATAGATAAAGAAGGGAAGAGGAGAGAATAACCGGAGAGTTGAATTATGGAAAAGCCTGGTTTAAAGAACTTCAGACCTCACAGAATTCCTCAGGATATTCCACAACACCTCTGACATTATCCAGTGCGCCATCAACAAGCTCTATTGCCATGAATGCCTCATCCGGTACATCTTCAAAAGGAGCTCTGATATCCCACTGAGATGCAAGCCTGAAACCAAAGCGCGGATAGTACTCGGGATGTCCGAGAACAATGACCGAACTGTATCCGAGGTTCTCAGCCACAGTAAGTCCTTCCTTTACAAGGGCACTGCCAATACCCTGCTTCTGGAATTTTGGGAGAACGGACATTGGTGCCAGTGAAAGGGAATCAAATTCCTTGCCATCGTCAACAACTTTGATCGGGAAGAACAGGATATGCCCTACAACCTTGCCATCTACCTCGGCAACCAATGAAAGCTCAGGAACAAAATCGGAGTGCATCCTTAAGTTTACAATAAGCTGGCCCTCGTACTCCTGGCCAAAAGCATGATCGTTCACCTCTGTGATCGCGATATAATCGGTATCTTCTTCTTTTCTGATCCGCATATATGATCCCCACAAAAAAGATAGATTGCCTGAAATAAATAGTTTACTTGTAAGAGGGAGATCAATCATTAATATATGCCACATTAGCCCTGTTCCTTGTCAGGTCCGTGATCTGTGAGATGAAAACGTCCTCGGTGCCTTTTCTCACTTCAACAGATAGTTCCACAATATCGGTGTAGTTCTCATTTAGCAGGTTACCATATTCTTCGATCAGCTTCTTCACAGGCTGGATGTCGGAATAGGTGACCTTCAGTTTCAGGGTCGTCATCTCATGCACTTCAATGATACCGGCTTCCTCGATGGCTGCTACTGCTGCCTCCCTGTAGGCTCTGGAAAGGCCTCCGAATCCCAGTTTTATGCCACCGAAATAACGGGTCACCACCACTGCCACATTGCTCAGCTCTTTAAGTTCCAGCACCTTGAAGACCGGCTTCCCTGAACTGCCTGCGGGCTCGCCGTCATCATCATACTTTGCCACAAGGGTGCTGCCGTTCTTGATCAGATAAGCAGAAACATTGTGGTTAGCATCACCATATCGCTCCTTAACGGCAAGCAAAAAGGCCTTTGCAGCAGCTTCATCCCTTATAGGAGCAGCATGGCCTATGAAGACCGAGTTCTTGAACTCCTTTTGGGCAACACCATCAGACCTGACCGTTCGATACAAAGGATCACCAGCACAACGAGTGAATATTAATAGCGGTAAACATCTATCATAAAAACTGTAGAAGAACTTCGATGCAATACCGTGCAACCTCAAGAGATAGCTGATGATACATAAAATAGAGGGATGAGATGTTATACCGCAAATTTGGAAGAACAGGAGAGAACGTTTCAATACTTGGCTTTGGGTGTATGAGGTTTCCTGTCATCGATGGAAAAGATGACCAGATCGATGAAGAGCAGGCAACCAGGATGATAGAATACGCCATCGACCAGGGTGTGAACTATTTTGACACAGCTTATCCCTATCATGAAGGAAAAAGCGAGCCATTCGTGGGAAAAGTGCTGAACAGCGGTTATCGTGAAAAGATCTATCTTGCAACAAAACTTCCACTATGGCTGGTGGAAAAGAAAGAGGATATGGACCGCTATCTTGACGCTCAGCTTCGCAGGCTTCAGACAGACTACATCGATTTCTACCTCATGCACGGATTTACCAGAGGCCACTGGGAAAAGATGAAAGAGCTGGGAATGTTCGACTTTATTGAAAATGCAATATCAGCCGGGAAGATAAAGTATATCGGATTCTCCTTCCATGACGATATCGAAGTGTTCAAAGAGATCGTGGATGGCTATGACTGGGACTTTTGCATGATACAGTACAACTTCATGGATGAGAACTACCAGGCAGGAAAGGAAGGTCTGCTGTACGCTGCCGATAAAGGCCTTGGTGTTGCCATCATGGAACCACTGCGTGGCGGAAGTCTTGTCCGGATCCCCGATGACGTGCAACAGATATGGGACAGTGCAGATGTTAAACGCACACCTGCAAACTGGTGTCTGCAGTATCTCTGGGACCAGCCACAGATCAGCATCGTCCTGAGCGGAATGAGCAATTTCGAGCAGGTGGAACAGAATATCGCCTATGCCGAAAAAGGGGTTGCAGGATCGCTTTCTGAGAAAGAGCATGAGCTCATCGGGAAAGTTAAGGACATATATCTTGAAAAGATCGAAGTTGATTGTACCGACTGCAAATACTGCCTGCCATGTCCTTCCGGAGTGAACATACCTGCTGCATTTACCTACCTGAACAGTGCTTCCATGTACGGGAATCTTGAAAAAGCACGTCTTCACTACGATCTGTTCGTACCACCTGAGGAAAGAGCATCCAGATGTGTTGAATGCGGACTCTGTGAACAGAAATGTCCACAACATATTTCGATACAAAAGATGTTAAAACACGTTTCAAAAATACTTGAGAACTGAAGAAATAAATACATACTCAAAAAAATTCATATAGAATTAAGTACTCATAATTATAAGTATAATTTATTTTTTTGTAGGCAGCCCAAAATGACAGGTCATATAGAGAGCGTCACCATGCATGATGCATTGAATGCGGAAGAAAATAGATGCGACTTCCTCATCGAAACCATCAGCGATATATCCTATATCTTAGATTCGGAAGGTGTTATAGATTACATCAGTCCCCAGATAAGGAAATATGGGCTGGACTCTGAAAAGATGTATGACACTCATTTTTTGAACTATATCAATTCATCAGACCGTGAAAATCTGGCATCCGGATTCCAGAAGATGATGACGGAAAACACATCTTTTGACACATTGCTCAGGGTCTTTGACCAGTATGGGAAAGAACACTGGCTTGAGAACCATGCCGAATTCCAGAGCGGTAGAAATGGGAACCCTTCCAGGATCATCGGCATCATGAAAGATGTCACTGAACACATCGCAATGGAAAAAGAGCTGCAGAGATATCGTGATGAATTTGATGAAAGCCTGGTACTTCGAAATGCTGAACTTACAAGGCCCAGGGAACCCCTTGAACAGGAGATAGAGGACCTGAAAAGAACAGAAGAAAGGATCGTCAGCCTGAGCCAGTTCCAGCAAACCGTCATTGAGAACGCGGACATATGGCTTGATGTGCTTAACAGGGACGTGGAGGTCGTTATATGGAACAATGCTGCAGAAACGATCAGTGGTTACACAAGGGATGAGGTTGTCGGCAGCACGATGATCTGGGATCAGTTATACCCGGATAAAGAATATCGCGATGAGGTCTTTTCAACAATTTCCAGGATCATAGAAAAAGGATCGGAGATATCCGACCTGGAGACCACCATCACAAGAAAGGATGGGGAAAAACGTGTCGTTTCATGGAACTACAAGAAACTCCTGAACTCAAAAGGCGAGAACATCGGAACTATCGGCATCGGTAATGATATTACCAGAAGAAAAGAAGCAGAAGAGATGCAAATAAAGCATGTCCATTTCCTGCAGGAACTCATTGATGCCATACCTGCACCTATATGTTACAAAGATAAAGAGGGGGGTTATCTTGGATGCAACAAAGCATTTGAGAACTTTTCCGGTATCAAAAAAGAAGATATAACTGGAAAAATAACCTCAGAACTACAGGTTGAAGACCCGACCGGTGAATCATATTACACGGACAGGGAACTCATCGAGACAGGCGGATCAAAGACCTATGAAAAAGAAGTCATCTACGCCAGTGATCAGAAAAAGCACAACATTATGGTCAATAAATCTGTTTTTACTGACATAAAAGGGAATATCCTGGGAGTTATAAGTGTAATTCTTGACATCACTGATCGCGTCAGATCTGAAATGATCCTGAAAGAGTATGCTGAACAACTTGAGCATTCCAATGAACTTAAAGAAATATTCACGGATATCATGCGTCATGATCTCCTGAACCATGCAAATGTGGTCAACGGATTTGCATACATGCTTCTTGAGATGGAAAAGGATGAAATGAAGATAAAGAAGCTGGAGAACATCGAGTTCAGTAACCGTAAGCTTATGGAACTCATAGAATCCGCAGCATCTTTTGCTAAGTTCGAAACGATCGATGACATCAAGTTCGAGTCAATAGAACTTGCAGGAATGTTAAAAGATGTCGTGAAACATTTCCAGTATCAGGCCAACCAGAAAAACGTTTCTATCGAACTTCCGATACACGGAGAATACAATGCATTGGCCAATCCTATGATAGAGGAAGTGTTTGCAAACCTGATATCGAATGCCATAAAGTATGGTCCCGATAACTCAAAGATTATTGTTAATATCCTGGATAAGGACAGGGATTGGATGGTCACAGTTACCGATTTTGGAGAGGGTATACCGGATGATGAAAAGTCACTGGTGTTCGACCGTTTCAAACGTGTGGACAAAAAGGGAGTGAAAGGTACCGGACTCGGACTTGCTATCGTTAAAAGGATCGTTGACCTCCATGGAGGAGATCTCAGTGTGGAGGACAATCCAAGAAACAGAGGAACTGTGTTCGGGGTAATGTTCAGGAAAGTATGAAATATCTCCAATTATCCTATGGATCAAAAGTAGCTGTCAGATCACAGATCAGGCACTAATAATTTTAAGTTTTGATTCTCAACTTTGTAGGTCACAGATTATACATTCGCAGAAACACTTTGCAAGTACCATTGGGTCGATAAGTATCGCTTTTTTAGACCAGACAAATATAGTTATATACTTCATCAGAGCATAATAATATTCTGTTTTGTTTTTTTACTGCTCAAGGGGACAAACTACAATGACAGCTACTGCAGACTATGTTTCCATAGACGATCTGGTGAATAAAGGGGAAGAAAAATACCGATACCTGATCGAGAACACCAATGATATGATCTACATCATAAATGAAGAAGGTGTTGTACTTTACATAAGTCCTCAAATTAAACGCTATGGGATCGATCCTGAAGAGATGGTGAACAACTATTTTGAGAATTACATTCATCCGGGAGATCGTGAAAAGGAAGTAGCTGATTTCAAAAAAGGAATGAGGGAAAAGAAAGCATTTACCACTACATTTCGATTGCTCGACAGTGAAGGAAATGTGCACTGGATTGAGAACTACCCATACTTCCAGAGCGATAAAGATGGTAATTCCCCGGGAATAATTGGCGTGATCCGGGATGTCACCAGACACAAGATCGCGGAAGATGAGCTAAAAAAGTACCGTAACCGTCTCGAAGAGTTCGTCGAACTTCGAACTTCTGAACTGGAAAAAGCCAATGATCAGCTCAAAAAAGAGATACTAGAAAGAAAACGTGCTGAAGAGACGTTAAAACAGAAAGAGAAACATATAAGTCGTCTTTTTGATGTTGCTCCGATCGGAATGGGAGTTACGTGTGACAGAAAAATATTGGATTCTAATGAAGAAGCTTCTCACATACTTGGATATTTAAAAGAGGAGATCCTCGGAAAAGACACCCGTATGTTCTATCCATCTGATGAATGTTACAGGATCGTCGGGGAAGAAATGGAGGCCGTTATCAGGGAAAAACGCACAAGAACAACACAAACCCGATTCAGGCACAAAGACGGAAGAATTATTAATATTTCCATGAAACTTGCACTTCTGGATAAGGAAGACCCATCCAGAGGGATCATTTATACATTGCAGGACATCACCGAGAAAAAGAATTATGAGAAGGAGATCAAGGAAAAGGAAGCAAAGATCAGAAGTGTATTCCTTGCAACACCGATAGGAATTGGGGTGGTTTGGGACAGGGCATTCAGAGATGTTAATGACAATATGTGCGAACTGGTCGGATATTCAAGAGAGGAAATTGTGGGAGTTAATTCAAAATTCCTTTATCCTGATGAAGAAGAGTACTACAGAGTCGGCAATATATTGAAAGGACTGGTCGAGGACAAAGAACCAATCCAGGCACAGGGAAAATGGATACGCAAGGACGGAAAGAAAATTGACGTTGCCTTTACTTTTGCCCTTATCGATCCAAAGAACCCACCATCAGGAATTACTTTTACAGTAGAGGATATCACTGAAAAACTACTGGATGATGAAAAGATATGCAACCTGACGCAATTCCAGCAAACCGTTATTGAAAATGCAGATATATGGCTTAACGTTCTCAACAAAGATGCAGAGGTTGTTATATGGAACAATGCTGCAGAAAAAATAAGTGGATACGCCAGAGAAGAGATTATTGGCAGTACTAAGATCTGGGATCTGCTGTATCCAGTAGAAGAATATCGTAATGAGGTATTTGCAGAAGCCAAAGCTATTTTAGAACAAGGTAAGCGAGTAGCCGGACTTGAGACCACTATCACAAGAAAAGATGGTGAAGAACGTATAATATCATGGAACTCGAGAAACCTTGTTAATGAAAATAGGGATGTTATTGGGTCGATCGCTATTGGAAATGATATCACACAAAGGAAAGAGGCTGAAAAGGTTCAAAAGACATATTTCCATTTCCTGCAGGAACTTTTAGATGCTATCCCCTTACCTGTGTTCTACAAGAATAAAGATGGCATGTATCTTGGATGCAACAAAGCATTTGAGGATTTTATAGGAATAAAAAGAGAAGAACTCGTCGGAAGAACTGTTTTTGAACTGGCTCCCGAGGATCTTGCACAACAATATTATGAAAAGGACAATGAACTTTTCGAAAACGGTGAAATACAGGTATATGAATCATGGACCGAATCAATAACAGATGGTTCAAGACGTAGAGTCGTGTTCAACAAATCATTATTCACATATCTGAACGGGGAGAAAGCCGGACTTGTCGGAGCAATTTTTGATGTGACCGAGATCAAGGAAACTGAGGAAATGCTCAGGAAATATGCAAAGCAACTTGAGAACTCAAATGAATTTAAAGGTATTTTTACGGATATCCTGAGCCATGATCTTCTGAACCATGCAACTGTCATAGACGGATATACTCATCTTTTGCTTATCGAGGAAGATGATGAAAATAAGTTACAGAAGCTGGACAGAATTGATAACACAAATCAAAAGCTCATCGAAATTATCGAATGTGTGGCAGCTTTTGCCAAATTGGAATCGACGGATGAGATCGATTTTGAACCAGTGGACATTACAAATATCCTGAATGATTGCCGATCTCATTTTGAATACCAGGCAGCCCAGAAAGAGATGGAGATCGTGCTTGAAACAAAAGGCAGGTATGATGCACTTGTAAACCCGATGATAGAGGAAGTTTTTGCAAATCTGATATCAAATGCTGTAAAATACGGTCCTGAAAACGAAAATATCAAAATTGACGTGAAAGATCAAGATGAATACTGGAAGGTCACAGTAACTGATTCAGGAAAAGGTATTGCAGACGAGGACAAAGACCTGATATTCGATCGTTTCAAACGAGCATCGGGAAATTGCAAAATAAAAGGAAGTGGCCTTGGTCTTGCAATTGTGAGGAGGATCGTTGAACTTCATGGCGGGGAAGTCGGAGTTGAAGATAATCCGGATGGAACCGGTAGTATATTTTGGGTAACGTTAAAGAAAGCGTAAATAATTATTAACACAGAATATCAGATATTGAGAACGGAGGTTATAGAAGTGGAAGAATTCACAAAAGAAGAACTTGCAAAATACAACGGCAAGGATGGAGCAAAGTGCTACATAGCATATCAGGGAGAAGTCTACGACGTAACTGACAGTATGCTGTGGGATGATGGGGATCATCAGGGCCTCCATGAAGGTGGCATAGATCTTACTGAGGAAATGGACGATTCACCCCATGATGATGACGTTATGGAAGATTTCACTGTTGTCGGGAAATTGATCGATTAAAGATCTTTTTTGAGATACGTGATCCCTTTTAAGGGCATGACTGAAAATGCCCATAAATATTTATTATACATTTTCGTATATTTGTCACCCAATAGTCCATACGATTAAGCAGAATGAGCCTAAACCGGCAAATTTTGCCCATTTAATGAAAAAGTATATAAGCAGATTCCCCGACTTGAACCCATGAATAAGTATGTCGTGAAATGTCCAGAGTGTGGACAAGTCAGGGATCCGTATGCATTACATTGCCCTAATGACGATGCATTGCTGCGTACAGAGTATTCTAAGAAACAGATAGAACCGACAGACATGCCTGGCATATGGAGATATTACGACTGGCTGCCTGTAAACGGTATTATAGAGGAAGGTTCCGGCAGACCTGTGACATACAAAAGTGAGGGGTTTGCAAAAGAACTTGGAGTAAAGGACCTGAACATCACTTTCAACGGCTACTGGCCTGAAAAAGAGGCTTTCATAAGAACATGTAGCTTCAAGGACCTTGAGTCCTTCCCCACAATGCAACGCTTGATAGAAAATAATGAAGACCGGATAATGGTGGTTGCATCTGCCGGCAACACTGCCAGGGCCTTTGCACATGTGGCATCCATAACAGGACAAAAATTACTGCTGATAGTACCAAAGAACAGCACACACCGGGTCTGGACAACGAACGATGAAACTTCCTCTATCTGCACGGTAACCGTGGACGGGGACTACTATCAGGCTATTGTAATGGCAGAAAAGATAGCATCAAGAGATGAATTTGTAAGCGAGGGCGGTGCCCGCAACATTGCCAGAAGGGATGGAATGGGAACCGTGATGCTGGATGCAGTACTTACGACCGGAAGCCTGCCACAACACTATTTCCAGGCAGTGGGCAGCGGAACAGGCGGGATCTCGGCCTGGGAAGCATCGATGAGGCTCCTTGAGGACGGACGCTTCGGAAACAACATGCCGCGATTACATCTTGCACAGAACCTGCCATGTGCACCACTCTACTCATTGTGGACAGGTATTGAACTTACAGGATGCTGTCCTGAAGAAATGCATGATGATGTGCTCTACAACAGGAAACCGCCATATTCAGCAAGTGGCGGGGTAAAAGATGCACTGGATGACACGAACGGGATGATCTACGGGATCACTAACAAGGAAGCTGAGGCCGCACAGAAGCTCTTCGAAGAGAGCGAAGGTATCGACATACTACCGGCACCAGCTGTTGCCTGTGCTGCACTGATCAGGGCAGTGGATGCAGGCGAGGTCAAACCTGATGAGCAGATCGTACTGAACATAACCGGAGGGGGGCTAAAACGATTACAAGAAGCATTGTCTACAAAGCAACTGGGCGTCGATCTTACCGTATCCCAAACAGATCCGGATGCAGAGAAAAAGATACTGGAAAAGGTTTCCGAACTTTTCAGTAAAGGAGGTTACTTAAAATGAGCAATTCTATCAAGCTGACGATCATCGGAGGCGTTAACAAAGATGGTACAAAAGAACAGGTGGACAGGATCGAAGTGAATCCCGGAGACATACTTGGAATAGTCGGTCCCACAGGCTCTGGAAAAAGTACACTTATTGATGATATCGAGCAACTGGCACAGGGAGACACACCAACCGAACGCAGGATACTTATCAATGACGAAGAACCGGATGCAAAAATGAGGGTTGACCCACGCCTGAAACTTATAGCACAGCTTTCACAGAACATGCATTTCCTTGCTGATATGAGCGTTTCTGAATTTCTGCAAATGCATGCCAGAAGCCGGGGAAAAGATCCCGAGCTTATGCACAAGGTCGTCGAACTGGCAAACACCCTTACAGGAGAACCCATCCATGAGAGTGACCAGCTTACCGTCCTGAGTGGTGGCCAGTCACGTTCCCTGATGACCGCAGATATAGCAGTGATCAGCGATTCACCCATAGTGCTTATCGATGAGATCGAGAACGCAGGAATTAAAAAACAGGACGCTTTGGCCCTTCTTGCAGGTGAAGGGAAGATCGTAGTTGTAGTTACACACGACCCTGTACTGGCACTTATGGCATCCCGCAGGATAGTCATAAAGAACGGGGGAATGTCCGATATAATCACGACAAGCACTGAAGAGAAGAATGTCGGGAATCGTGTCTCAGAAGTTGATAACTGGATGATGGACCTTCGCGAGATCATTCGACGAGGGGAGATCGTGGAAGGTGTTGTATGAAACTCGTAGTTGTTGCAGGAACCCCTGGTTCCGGAAAAACGTCCGTATTATTGCATACCATAAAGGCCTTGAAAAGACGTGGCAACAAGCCTGCAGTAGTCAAGGTCGACTGTCTCTGGACAGATGATGACAAGAGGTTTGGAAGGCTTGATGTGCCAATTCGGGTAGGTCTTGCAAAGGATATGTGCCCTGACCATTTTACCATCTATAATACAGAACCTATGCTGCAATGGGCAGAAGAAGAGGGTGCCAACATCCTGCTCAATGAGACCGCCGGACTGTGCTTAAGATGTGCACCATATCCCGATTCATGTTTAGCGGTCTGTGTCATCGACGTGACCACCGGTCCGAACACACCTTTGAAAGTAGGACCGCTACTGACAACTGCAGATATTGTGGTCATGACAAAGGGCGACATCGTCTCACAGGCAGAACGTGAGGTTTTCAGGGAAAGAGTACTGGAAGTTAACCCTGATTCTCTTGTGGTAGAAGCTAACGGACTTAGCGGAAAAGGTGCCATCGAACTTGCAGAGCTCATCGAGGATGGAGTTGAAGCAGGAGAAGATATGGTACTCAGGTATAACCCACCACTCGCCATCTGTACCCTTTGTAGCGGTGAAAAACGCGTTGGACGCAAATACCACATGGGAGTTCTTCGCCACCTTGACGGATTCATGGAATATAAGGGGGAGTGATCAATGGAAGGGATACTTGAGCTGCTTCCCGGATATAATTGCGGCAAATGCGGATACAATCAATGCCGTGATCTTGCAGAGAATATGAGAAAGGCCGAGGACATAGGCCTCTGCCCTTTCATGGGGAAACAACAGTTCTCTGAGAACAGGAAGAAGCTAAAGGAACTGTTGAAGGACAGGTCTGACGGTACGAATATTATTGGTGTGATCGATGGTCTCGAAGCAGACTTCACCCTTGCGCCACTGACCGGTGAACCATCATGCAGGGAAGACATTCATCCTATCGACGGCACCGAGTTCAAAGCAGGTGATCTCGTACGATACCGACCACTTGGTTGCCCTATAACTCATTTCGCAAAGGTCATTAAAGCATCCCGTGGAATGAACACCATCCACATGGTGGGTCCGCTGCAGCGTCTTGGAAATGAAAATGTTGAATTTCTCGATGCAGGGATATGCCTGATATTCGCTTTTGACGGTAAGGTAGAAAAAGGACGTATTCCAAGAGTAGGTGAGACCGTGAAGTTCATCCCCACGCATTGCATGATGCAGAAAGTGCATTCCGGTATCGTCGTGGGAGTAGAGGAAAGGAACGTCAGGATCGAAGCTATCGACCTGAAAGTATGGTGAGAAAATGGATCCAAGCACATCGGTATTCAATGGTATGAGGATGACAGGAATCGACCTTGTTGTCAGTGTACCCTGCATCAACCTGAAGGATATACTTCCGATGATCGACAGTGATCCTTCCATGATCCACGTGCCTGTGACCCGTGAAGAAGAAGGTGTGGGCATCTGTGCCGGCGCTTACATGGGAGGAAAGATCCCTGCAATGCTCATGCAGAATTCCGGGCTCGGAAACTCCATCAACGCACTTGCATCTCTTAACAAACTATTCCACATCCCCCTGCTGTTGATCGTGAGCCACAGGGGCGTAGAAGGTGAAACGATCTGTGCCCAGGTACCCATGGGTCAGCTTACAACCTCTTTGCTTGATGCACTTGATATACCATATGTCGTGCCTACCATTGACAATGTGGAAGAAACAATACTTCATGCATGGGCGATCGCATCTGAAAAGGGGCGACCTGTTGCAGTCCTTCTCGAGATTGGTTTCTGGGAGGGAGAATGAAACGCATAGACGTGATCTCCATGATCGCCAGGAAGGCAGAAGAGAAGAATTCCCTCATCGTGTGCAATATTGGATTACCTTCAAGGGAACTGCACCACGTGAAGGACAGAACCGGGAACTTCTACATGCTTGGTTCCATGGGACTTGCATCTTCCATTGGTCTCGGGCTTTCTCTCTCAGTTCCAAAAAGACATATTATTGCAATTGACGGAGATGGTTCTGTTCTCATGAACATGGGCAGTCTGGCAACCATTGCACACCAGAGACCTGAGAACTACCTGCTTGTTGTGATAGACAACGGCACATACGGTTCGACCGGAGACCAGCCTACAGCTACATCCCTTGGAACTGACCTTGGTGCTGTTGCAAGGGGAGCAGGGGTACAGGAAGTTCATACTGCAGACAATGAAAATGAGATTGAACATATACTCAAAAAAATTGACAGGGGAGTGATAGTTGTACGTGTGGATGCCGGAAATGCATCTGTACCCGTGATCGGCCTGTCCCCTGAAGAGATAATCGAGCGTTTCATGGCTGAATGTGCTCGACCATCTGAGTCAGTCTGAAAGAGCCTTCAAGGATCTTTTCTTTTAATTTTTCTGAAAGCTCCAAAGCCCTTTTCTTGTCAGACTGGCGTAGGACGATAGGAACGTTCGCCGAATGGCCACCGAGCTCGAAATTGATGGAGCCCATCTTACCGGTGAATACATCTCCCACACACAACGTTGTGCATAGCCCACAGTTAAAGCATGCATACCTGTCAAGCTTCACTTTGTATTCATCAAAGCTTATAGCAGCCATGGGACATTGTTCCTTAGGCTCACATACAGCACAATTGATGCATTCCTTCGGATCGAACTTTACTTCCAGATCCACATCTTCCCACACGTCACCATAAGTGGAATAACCCACACATGCCCTTTTGTCCACGGCCATTACTGACATCTTGAGCTGCCTGTCACGCTCTGCTATTGCATCCATTACTGAAGGATCGGTCACAGCTATGGGCACTGCCCATGAAACTATACATTCCGGACCTGCTGATGTGAAAAAACCACCCATGTATTCAGGGTCCATGTCATGCATATCCGCAAAGGCCGTCAGGTTTGGTTTCTCTTTCGCACTACGAGTCCCAGATCCCAGTATGAACCCTTCTGAACCGTTCATGAGGATGCGTGTTCCCACACCGATGGATCGCAGCAACGGATCGTTCTTCACAGGATTTATCTGCCCACATCCGGAGATCGTGGCCTCTGTAAGCCTTGGTCCGAAGTCCATTGCATGGAATATGGAAGATACCGGGTCATCTGAGGTGTTAACAAAAGCGGAATAGTTCTTGAAAGCGTGACGGGTACCATACATCATGGCATATGGCATATCACCAAGTGTCACTTGTGTCGTGAAGGTAACATCGCTATCTGTAACGACCTTTACGTCCACAGGATTCCCTGCTGCAAGGTCACGGAAGAGATGTCCTGCACCATAATGATGGTCGTCAAGACTGTGATCGGTACCAAAAAGCATCAGGTCAAGGATACCCAGCCTTTCATTGGGACATGGACCTACATGGGCAGGAACCCCGTTCATATAGACTTCCTTCGCACGCAGGAAACTGCAGGGTGCATCCACCGGGAAAGATAGTATTGCATAGGTCCCGCTCATAATAGCACGTGTTGCTGCTGTCACAACATCCACTTTTTCGATATTTTCCCCGCGGTCTGCAAGTTCACAGACCTCCTGTGCAGTAAGCACAATAGCTTCACCTTTTCCGATGCTTTCGTTTATACTTTCAATGCTACGTTCCATATTAACCCCTCCATGTTACTTATTTCACATCCCCACCTGCAAATAACGGATCTACTTTTGAGATCATTTCCGGCGTACCCATCAGTACGACCACGTCACCCGAGATCAGGGAGATATTAGCATCCGGACTTGCAAGAATTTCCGAGTTCCTGCGGATCGCAAGTATTGTGACGCCATATTTTTTCCTCAGACCAAGCTGGGAAAGTGTTTTGCCGACCACATATGAAGATGACCTCACCCTTACATTCGTAATGTTCATTTCCGGAATATCAACTTCCATGTCATAGATGTTCATTGTACCTGACAACGTCCTGAACATCTCATAACCGTCCGAGCGTATCTCTGAAACTAATTTGTCGATCTCATCCTTTGGAATAAGATATCTCTTCATCAGTCTTACGAATATCTCGATGGATGTCTCAAACTCCTCAGGAATGACCTCATTTGCACCCAGTCCATACAGAGGTTCCATTTCCTGCAGATACTGTGTACGCGTAATAATGTGCAGATTCGGATTTAATTTCCGGGAAAGTGCAACCGTTCTTCTGGTTCCCGCCGGATCGGATATACATACCACAAGTACCCTTGCATTCTTGATATCCGCATGCTCCAGTACACCTTTCTGAGAAGAATCCCCATAATAGACCAATTCACCCTTTAGCTGTTCCTTTCTCACCGTTTCCGGATTTGTATCGAGAATGATATAAGGAATTCCTGCCACTGTTGCTGCCTTTGCAACGGTTCTGCCATTGAACCCGAATCCTGCAATGATCAGATGGTCTTCAAGATGGGTCTTTTTATCCAGAACATCCATCATCGCCCCGGGGTGGAAGCCACATTTGAGCTTTGATGGCAGAGGAAGGTTCACTACCCGGTCTGCAATCCTGGGTGAAAGCGACATGACAGATGAAGTAACTGCCATTGTAAGGATGGAGACCACAAGGAACAGCTGGTACACATCCTGATCAAGGATACCAAATTCCAGACCGAACCTGGACAGAACGAATGAGAACTCACCAACCTGTGCAAGTGCAAGTCCGCCCAGAACCGCAGTACGCAGAGGGAAGCCGAGTAAGTATGAGGCCAGGCCGGCTATAACTGATTTTAACAGCAGTACCCCGACAGCCACAAGTATGAACAACACCGGGTTCTCAAAGAAATGACCAATGTCAAGCAGCATCCCTATGGAAATGAAGAAAAAGCTCATGAAAATATCACGGAAAGGAATGAGATTACTAAGTGCCTGATGGCTGTACTCGGACTCAGAAATGATCAATCCTGCAAGGAAAGCACCCAATGCCAGGGACAGGCCCATGCTGGATGTCAGCCATGCGACCGAAAGACATACAACAATGATGCTCAGGAAGAAAAGCTCTGAATCGCGGGTCTTTGTGATCTGATAGAGAACGGTTGGAACGATCCACTTCGCACTGACCATAACCAGAACGACCAGGCCTATACCTTTTGCAATTATGGGAAGGAGTGCTGCATCCCCTGTAGAACTCACCCCTGCTAAGAACGGTGTCACCAGTATCATTGGAACCACAATAACATCCTGATAAAGCAGAATTGCAAGAGACAGACGTCCATGCGGAGCATGCAACTCACCCCTCTTCTGCAAAAGCTTGAGCACGATAGCCGTACTACTAAGAGAGAACAAAAAACCAATAAAAACGGATTCCGCAAAACCGGACCCGATCCAGGAAGATATGAAATAGACAACTGCTATTGTAAGCAGCACCTGTATAGAACCGCCAATAATAACAGCCCGTTTCATGCCCCAGAGATCCTTTAACGATAGCTCGACACCGATCGTAAAAAGCAACAGTACGATACCAATCTCGGCAAGTACTTCTACTTCTTCAATAGCATCTATGAGACCATAACCATGAGGTCCTAATAACATGCCCGTGAAAAGAAATCCGACGATTATGGGTATATGAAGACGGTGACAGAAATAAAGGATGGCAATGGACAAACCGAAAATTATAGTAAGATTATTTATTATGAAAGATTCCATCAAGCCTTCCCCCGAATAAATATCAGAGAGATTCTAATGTTAACCTCTGTTTCAGGTAATATATATGATAATAAGATAATGAAATAGATAAAAAGATAGGTCATATTAGAGATATGACCATCTTGATCTGAAAGTATCAGGAGCTCTCTACACCAAGAAGGCTTGCGAGTTCCAGGCCTTCACTTCCAAACTCTGAAAGCTGGTCGAACAATTCGGCCTTGCCAACATATTTCTCGGTTCGGGTCCCATCCGTCTGCTCGATCTTTATTGTGATCTCGCCATCAACATAACCTCTATCAATGCATTCGTTAATGATCTCCGTGAACTGCTCAGCTATTAGTTTCAGGCAATCAAATGTCTGGTTGTTACGAATAGCATCTTCACCATCAAGCATAAGCCTGACAAGGGTCTTCTTCTTAACATGGGACCTGATATAGTTTCTAAGAGCATCCAGCATTGATTTGACATGCTCTTCTTTGACAGAGTTCATGAGTGCGGGGTCTGCTGTGACCTCATTGCCATCATAATATATCTCAAGGGCATCTTCACCCATATCCACCTTTAAGCGCTTGCTTGCTTTCTTGTTAACGAATGTAGCACTAATGTGATGATCATCAAAATCCAAAGATGACAGAAGGAGATCGGAAACGTCTTCCAGCTTCACTTTATCTTCCTTGTATATGATACCGGATCTTGTCCAGGTAGGTAAAAAGAGAGTGCCATAGAGCCCCCTTATGGTGATCGTATTATCGGTGAAGGTCAGTTCGGACTCATATTCCATTCCAACAACAGTTGACGTCAGCTTACCTCTCAGAACATTTCGGTCCATTGAAGCAAAATACTTTTCCGTGATCCCATAAATGCCACCTTCAAAAAACGGATTGAGTATGGAGAGGATCTGTTTTTCCACATCATCCAGTCCGCCATCTATATCCTTGTTAATGATCTCGATCTCGGAAAGCATGGCACCTGAACTCTTGTTGAAAGAAGTTTCACATGCATCAAGAATAGAGTTCCTGTAATCAAGGAGATCTTTTTCTTCAACTTCTCCGGTGATGCTGTCAATGAAATCCAGGATCTTACTATTGATGAACTCCAGTTCTTCAGACCCGTTTTCCAGAGATATGCGCCTGCTGATTAGATCTGCATTATTCTCAATGGAAGCGTTCTCAATAGGAAGAACTTTTCTTGATGTATCAACAAAATCCTGAAGATCCTGTATAACATCTCTCTGGATGGATAATTCATTAGAATCTTGAAATGTATATCTCATGTGGTTCCCCAATTCGACTAATTCTCATTGAGTTAATTCTTATAGTGCAAACGATAAATAGGTTACGTAGGCAACAGTGATTCTGCTGCCCCTACCACATTATCCAAGAACTGCCCTTACGGGGTCAAGTATCTCATTGAGGTACTTGCCGGCACCGTTCTTCAGGTCCATTGGATGAAGACTTCCGTCTGCAAACACAGTCTCAAGGTCTGCATAGCTCTTGCAAACAAGGTCACCGCCAAACTTTTCCGGCCTTTCGAAGACGATCTCATCATAGCGAGGCATTATGTGATACTTGAATAGCTCAAGCATCGGATTATCTTCAACAACACCTGCAGGACAGAAGGCTTTCTTAAGTTTCTTCTTTATGGATGCTTCATCATCGTCCACTGAAATGTAGTTCTCGTTAGATGATGACATCTTGGTACCGTCCAGTCCTAGAAGTATTGGGGTATGGATACAGAGCGGAGCTTTGAAGCCAAGTCCTGGAAGGCCTTCTCTTGCAAGCATGTGGATCTTTCTCTGGTCGATGCCACCTACTGCGACATCAACTCCGAGAAGCGCAATATCGACAGCCTGCATGATCGGGTAGACCATCTGGGAAACCTTAGGATCTTCCATCTTCCTTCCCACCTCATCCATGCTTCTCTTTGCCCTGTTCAGTGAAGTGGACTGGGTGAGCTTGAGCACATTGAGCATGTAGTCAGGAGAAAGCTGGAAATCAGAGCCATATACGAAATTCGTTCTTTCCGGATCCAGTCCGAGTGCAAGGAAACATTCCTTATTGTAGTCCGCGGTCTTGCGCACCTCTTCCATCGTACCTTTCTGGTTCAGGTAGGCATGGACATCCGCAAGAAGGATAGTGATCTCAAACCCTGCTTTCTGAAGGTCCATTAACTTGTTCACAGTAAGAACGTGACCCATGTGGACCTTCCCACTAGGTTCGTAGCCGGCATATGCTGAAGGGTGTTCCTTGGTCTCCAGCAATGTTGTAAGCTCCGCTTCTGTGACAATCTCCTGCACGTTTCTTTTTATAAGATCGATCTTTTCCATGAATTCACCTTCAATATCATAGTAGAATTTAAACGGATCACTATGAATGATGGGACTTTAAAGTCAGATCATCACCATATAGATTACGGTACATTAGTAACCAGCATAGAGTACTGTACATCAGTGACCCATAATATATTTTTTCAAAAAATCAGTCCCATCATCGGATGAGAACATAGGAATATCCCAATTCTGGACCACTTTGGTCCTTTTACTTCGGGTCCTTTCGTTTTTCACAGGGTCAAAACCGGTCTTATGGTACTCGGTCTTATGTATAACAACACCCCTTTTTTGCCATGGTGGGACCTTATCAAGATTTATGCCACGCTGAAATAGCATCTCATGTATGTCCTGCGCTTTCTTGCCCTTGATAGCAGCTGCAGCGTCCTTCTCACTCAAGCCTTCTGAACGCAGCGTGTAATATCCATATGAGCTGACACAGTTCCTCCAGGCCTCGTTCTGGCGCCAGACCAGATACTCCGGGACCTGCCCTTTCTCGATGGGAATGATCCTTGAGTCAAATGACACAGGCTCATCGAGGCCCATCTTAATAGTAAAAGCACTGCTAAGGTAGCTGGCGACCACTGAATCGAGCTTCTCCACCCTGCCATCAAAGGGAAGGTCGAAGAAAAGAATGCTCGCCTCGTCAGAAAAAGTATATGCTAACGCTGCACTCATTCCGCTTTTCTTGAAAAAAAGTTCCAGAGAATCTGCCATGGCAGATGCAAACCTTTCATCATACGGCTTTTCACAACCAAGCCGTGATAGCGTATGTTTGAACGTCCTGCCATCAACACGTATGATCACAGGAGGAATGCAACGCAGATCTGAATAGATCTCCCGCTGTTTCATGAGAAGGATCAGTCTTCTTTTTCTTCCTCTTTTGCAGGTTTCTTGAACCTTTTTACGATATCACGTATGAGGACAATGTCCCCTGTAGTTACCACCCAGCGGTATGGAAGGATGACCCCTCTTGTTGCAACATCGAAGATGTCACGGTTGATGTCTGAAAGAGCAAGGCCGGAAACGACCCTCTCATCCACATCAAAGACAAGATCGTTCACTTTTCCCACATACGTACCCTGATTCGTATACACATTTAATCCAAACAGTGATGTTATATCTGCGCGCATGATAGCCCCTGTTGTATTGATCTATTAAAATTGTAAATATGATTTACATGTTGATGATATATATAAAATGCGTACTCTTACGCCTTAAATCCTTCTAAATACCTGATATTAACAACGCATCATCCAACGCACCATAATTAAATAGAAGTATAGCTGAAAGGTTCGAAGGGGCAAAAGAACATGCTTACAAGCACCTACATACATATTCCCGGCATAGGGAAAACAATTGAAAAACGAATATGGGAAAGCGGACACTGCCAGTGGGACGAATACCTGGAAAACCAGGACTGCGTTTCAGTACCGGCAACGAGAAAAGAGAGGATCGAAAAGGGGATCAGTGAATCAAAAGATCACCTTGAGATGAGGGACTTCGAATACTTCGCGAACTGTCTCCCGGGTGCAGAACACTGGAGAGCTTTTGAGCATTTCTCGGATTCTGTCGCTTATGTTGATATTGAGACAACCGGCCTGTCTGCTAATAGTTCTTATATTACCGTGGTCGGGATCTACGACGGGAAGGATGCGAAAACGTATGTCAAAGGCATTGACCTTGATGACATCGTAGAAGAGCTGGAAAAATACGAGCTTCTGGTCTCCTTCAATGGGGCACGCTTCGACCTCCCATTCATCAAACACGAATTCCCGGAGATAAATTTCAACCAGCTTCATGTGGACCTTATGTATCCGCTGCGCCGCATTGGGCTCACGGGAGGGCTGAAGGCCATCGAGAAAATACTGGGGATCCAGCGAACTGATGAAACGGTCGATATCACCGGCTTCGATGCAGTCCGGCTCTGGCATGAATACGAGCGCGGAAGTGAGGAAGCACTGGACCTTCTTCTTGAATACAACCGGGAAGATATTGTTAACCTGAAGACCATTATCATGCAAACATACCCGCAGTTCATCGAAAGGACATTCCAGAAAGCCCTCGGAAAATGATAGTTATCGTCATTCTTTTCCTGCGATATACAAAGGATGATCAAGTATAATGAAACCGGACATATCCAACATTCCTAACCTGCCGGGCGTCTACCTGATGAAGGATGGTTCCGACAACATCATCTACATAGGAAAGGCAAAGTCCCTGAAGAAAAGGGTCAGCCAGTACTTCCAGTCCGGAAAGAACCATTCTTCAAAGACCAGGGCAATGGTCAGGAAGATCGAGGACATCGACTACATTGTCACCGATTCCGAAGTTGAGGCACTGATACTTGAGGCCAATCTTGTAAAGAAGAACAGGCCCCATTACAACATCGACCTGAAGGATGACAAACGGTATCCTTACGTAAAGGTCACGGTCAACAAGAAATTCCCGAGGATCTTCATAACACGCAAGAGGCTCATGGACGGGGCACTTTATTTCGGGCCCTATACCAACGTTAAGCCTGTACGCCGTACACTTGACATGATATCACAGGTGTTCAGGATAAAAAGGTGCAATCGCAAGATAGACGGGAAGAAATCGCGCCCGTGCCTTAATTATCACATCGGGCGCTGCTATGCTCCATGTAACGGTTCTATTTCCGAAGAAGAATATCGCAGGAACGTTATGGAGGCAGTGAAGTTCTTCAAAGGAGACACCTCGAGCATTCTTAATTCCCTCCAGCAAAAGATGCAGGAGCATGCAAAAGCGCAGGAGTTCGAAACTGCTGCTGCAGTGCGTGACCAGATAGCAGCCCTCAAAAGCCTGTCCGAGCAACAGACCGCCACCGCCGGCAACAATGACAGTGACCTGATAGCTACGGCTGCCGATGAGGATAATATTTTCGTGCAGATCTTCTACATCCGTGACGGGAACATGGTAGGCAAGGCCGACTTCTCACTTTCATGGGGAGATGCAGCGGGGGATATCTCCAAAATTGTCGCGGAGTTCATCAAGCAATATTATCAGGATGCGCCGGTGCCACCGGAGATCCTTGTGCAGTATCCCATACCTGAGAAGGAACTTATCACAAAATGGCTATCCGAAAAAGCATCGAGAAGCGTCCATGTACAGGTGCCTGCAAGAGGAGATAAGAAAAAACTACTTGACATGGCTGCAAGGAATGCGATCATGACAATGGAACAATCCCATATCAAGAGAAGTGACCGGGAGAATGCCCTGCAGGCACTGGTACAGCTTCGTGATGAACTTTCCCTGCCGACCCTTCCGGCACACATCGAGGGTTTTGACATATCCAACATATCAGGAACTGACGCTGTAGGATCACTTGTAGTTTTCAACAACGGCATGCCTGCAAAGGATAAGTACAGGCATTTCAATATCAAGACCGTAAAGGGTATCGATGATTTTGCCATGATGGCAGAAGTGGTCAAGCGCCGGTACAAAAAACAGAAAAATGAGGATAACAAACTACCTGACCTGATCCTCATCGACGGTGGACCGGGGCAGGTTGGTGCAGCAATGGGATCGCTCAGGGAACTGGGACTTGACATCCCACTGGTCGGACTGGCGAAACGATTCGAGCACATCATCGTCCCAAAGGAAGGCCAGGATGAGGTTGTCATACTTCCACACACTTCCGATGCGCTCAGGATGCTCATGCAGGTGAGGGATGAATCACATCGCTTTGCAGTTTCTTCACATCGGAGGAGACGTACTGCAAGGTTGTCCCATTCCGAACTGGATTCAATACCCGGCATCGGTTCATTCAGGAAAAAAGCCCTGTTGAACCATTTTGGGTCTATTGAGAAGATAAGACGAGCTTCTGTAGAGGAGCTTGCGGAAGTGGAAGGTATCAGCAAAGGGCTTGCTGAGAAGATAGTAGACCATTTCGTGAGCAAGCGGGATTGAACATGGAGAGTGTCCAAACTCGATACTAATACAGCCTCAGGCGTTATTCCCGGACAGATGAAAAAGAGACACACTGAACTCAGGCTTTGAAACTTAGATAGTATTTTATCTTATAAGACGAGAAGACTCCTTGCGTAAGCTGGGATGAAAGTCGTACTATCTACAATGTAACCGAAATATACTCCCCTTCACATTAACGTGAATTATATATGGTGTTAAATGGTATTATATATACGATGTTAAAAGCCTACAAGTATAGACTGTATCCAAAAAAAGAACAAGAAGTAATGTTCTTAAAACATATTGGGGCGTGTAGGTTTACATATAACTGGGCTTTGG